>JAEEHY010000034.1 GCA_016281085.1 Lachnospiraceae bacterium | reverse complement strand
TACGAATTAGTCAAGTTATTTTGCGCTGTTCGCCTTAATTTTACCTTATATACAATTTACTTTACTTAATTTTGTTATTAGTGCACAAAAGAAGGAATCAGTGGACAGTTCTCCGGTTCCGCCGGTCATCCGGATCAATAAAAAAAGAGCCGGAGAACCGGGGGACGGTTCTCCGGTACCGCCGGTCATCCCGTTCAATAAAAAAGGAGCCGGAGAACCGTCCCCCGGTTCCCCGACTTACTTTATCACTTTGTACCTTTTACACTATAACCGGTCATCCCTTAACGGCACCGGCTACCATACCTTTGATTATCTGCTTACTGAAGATGAAATACAGGATCACCACAGGTGCCATTGTGATAAGCATCGCAGCCATCATCTTGGGATAATCCGATGTGAACTGTCCCGTGAAATTCTTAAGTGCAAGCGGAACCGTTGCGATAGCCTTGTTATTGCTTATCAGAACCAGAGCAAACGAAAATTCGTTCCAGCAGCTGAATACGTTTATTATCGCAACTGTTGTAAGTATCGGCTTACATATCGGAAGTATTATCGAAAACATGGTTCTTGAAAAAGCACTTCCATCGATCGACGCTGCCTCTTCCAGTTCAAGCGGTATGCCTTTGACATATCCTTCAACAAGGAAAAGCGATACAGGAAGATTGAATGCAACATACGGGAACAGCAGTGTATACCACTGATTCGCCATATCCGTCCTGTTGAAAATAATATATATAGGAACGAGCAGCGAATGTATGGGAATAAGCATACCCATAAGGAACATTACGTACAGCGGTCTGTTAAGCCTGAAATTTACTCTCGCAAGTATGTATCCGACTATAAACGAAAACAGTACAATAAGCAGTACCGATAGCAATGTCGTCCTTACACTGTTTCCCATAGCGCCCATAAGGTTGGCATCCTTATTTGCGAATATCTTAAAGTAATTATCAAGCGTAGGCTTGGAAGGAAGAGTTATTATGCTTGCGTTGAATTCCCTCTTATTCTTAAGAGAAGAATAGAGCATCCACACAAGCGGGAAAATACACATTGCCGAAAACAGCCACAGCACAACATTTATCGCACAGCCCAGTATTCCGTTCTTCACCTTGGTGCCGGTTGAATTATCCTGTACGGCCATTAACTGAGATCCGTTATCACTCTGCATATCAGGCTCCTCCCTTCATTCTTTTCTTCATTGCGATCCTTGCTTCTTTGTCCCTGATCTTCTTCCTCTTCTTTTCTTCACGGTCATAACTGTCGGTCATGTAGTAATTAAGAATGAACTGCGAACCGCCGATAACAGCAAGTGAGAGCACGAAGATTCCGACCGATATTGTCGAACCGTAGCCTAAGTTGGATGACTTAAACGACTGATTGTACCCGTACAGCGCCATAACCATTGATGAGGTTCCCGGTCCGCCCTCAGTCATCGCATAGATGGAATCGAAGGCCTTCATATTACCGGCTATGCACAGCGTGATACATACAAGCAGTGTATTCTTTATGAGAGGGAAAATTATATAAATCGCTCTCTGGAAGCCCGTTGCTCCGTCTATTTCCGCCGACTCAAGGACAGATGTATCGATCGAAGCCACCGCCGAAAGGATGATAACCATGTAGTATCCTATATACTGCCATATAAGCGGAATGGAAAGCACGAGCATTATGGGAGCCGCTTCGCCGCCCAGCCATATCGGCGCGGATTTCATATTCTTATATTTATGCAGTACTTCAGTCAGATACCAGTTAATGAGACCTGTTCTCTGGTCATATATCATCTTCCACACAAAACCAATACACAGTGCCGAGATCGTACTCGGAAAGAAGCCGAAGGTACGGTGTATTCCTTTAAGCTTAACAAGCTTCGAATTGATCAGCATGACTATAATAAAAGCGATACCTATCTGCCCGATGATACACGCAACTACCAGATACAGATTATTTCCGAACGAATGCCAGAACACATCATCATGAAAGAGCTGTACATAATTCTGTATACCGTTGAAGTTCTTAACGGGACCACCCTTCCAGTCTGTGAAACCGTAATACAGTGCAGCTATCAGCGGAACAAATACCGTAAAGATAAACAGCGCGACAGGTATACACAGATAAGCAAAGATAACTCTCCCCTTTGGTCTTATCGTATTCAGCATATTTCCTCCTTTATATTTATAACCCTACCATTACCCTTTTCTTTTTTTGAAGGTCGCCCGGACATACCGGACGACCTTCTTATAAGCTTTCTATATCATTTCACAGTACAGACAGCCGGATTACTGTGCAAGGAATGCCTCGTATGCCTCCTGTGTTGCCTTTGCAAGGCTCTCAGCATCTGTCTTTCCGCTTGTCAGATCCTGAAGGCCCGGATTAAGGGTATTCCATACATCTCCGCCAAGGAATGAGTCATAGATTGCAACTGCCTTATTATCAACATATGAGTAATTATAAAGATCAACATCCCATGAATTAAGACCTGATGTATCGAAATCAGCCTTGTAGAAGCCGCCGAGACCGTACTTGCTTCCTACATACTCAGCGAATGAAGGACCTGCAAGATATTCGATAAGGTCAACACATGCATCAAGCTTATCGGGATCCTCAGCTACCTTTGCATTGATCGCAAGACCGAAGCCGAAACCGTTATTCTGCATATTTTCATAATGTGTAGCACCGTCACCCTCAGGAAGAACAGCTATCTTCATAGCCTCAAGCTTCTCAGGCTCAGCCTTAAGTGTCTCTGCCACATATGAGTAATCCCAGTTACCGCCGATAAATGCTGCGGCATCACCTGCGATGAAGTACTCACGTGCATCTTCGTTTGTTACCGAATTAAAGTCAGAGTTAAAGATCTTGGTATCTGCAAACAGAGCCTTGGTCTTCTCAAGAGCTGTGATGAAATCAGGATCTGCGAATGAAGCCTGTCCATCACCTGCTATGATGTGATCGAACCACTCTGTTCCTGTGTACTGATAGCCGAAGCATGACAGGAAGCATGAGTTCATCTGCCACTGTCCGCCGTTACCGAATGCTATGGTATCGATACCCTGCTCGTTGAAGTACTCTGAAGCCTTCTCAACATCTGCCCATGTAGTAGGGAATGTGTCAAAGCCTGCTTCCTTCCACATATTTGAATCATACATAACTACTGTACATGTACCGCCGCTTACTGCAGGCATCGCGTAATACTTGCCTTCGCTTGTAAAAGGAACAAGAAGATCCATGTTGTAGCCTGCTGCATCAGGTGATGACTTAATGATATCGGTAAGATCAAGGACAAGTCCCTGCTTTGCCCAGTTGGCTGTGTTCATACCCTGAAGCAGGAATACATCCGGAAGATCGTCTGCTGCAGCCTTGGTAGCTATCTGCGTCTTATAGTCCGCGTTGGCCAGAACATCCTGATTCAATGTGATATCGGGATGAGCCTCTTCCCATGTCGCGATACATGAACGGAATCCGTCTGAGCTTCCATTACCCTCTGCTTCCTCTGATGTTGAGTAATGCATGAAATTGATCTCTCCCTTGTAGGCAAGACCTGATTCTGCCGACTCAGCTGCGGGAGCCTCCACAGCATCTGCAGCAACTTCTTCTGTTCCTGCTGCCTCTTCCGTCTCTGCCGGTGCTTCTGCCTGCGCAGGTGCCTCTGCCGGTGCTGTGGCTGCTGCGCCGCCACAGGCTGCAAGTGAGAACGTCATTGCTGACGCAAGACAAAGTGCCAATACTTTTCTTAACTTCATAATTTTGCCTCCTATTTGGTTTAAATTAATAATGTTATTGCTAACTTAAGTAAATTATATCAGTTAGTTCATATTAGTCAAGTAATATTCATTAATTTACATCAAATTTACCTTATATACAATTTAATTTACTTAAATTTGTTATTTATGCACAAAAAGAGCAAGGGAATGTTTCCCCGGCCTGTAAAGCAGTTTCTTCGAAATGTTTTAATATATGTTTAAATGTTATTACATAAGATCGCGGTTATCAACATCATCCATATCATCAAAATCCTGATTCTCTCCTACCATTCCCCATATGAATGTATAATTTCTGGAACCGCAACCCGAGTGAACGGACCAGCTCGGTGATATTACAGCCTGCTCATTTCTCATAACTATATGTCTTGTCTGAGTAGGTTCACCCATAAAATGCATTACGAAAGCATCCTCGGGAATTTCAAAATAAAGATATACTTCCATCCTTCTGTCATGCGTATGACACGGCATGGTGTTCCAAACGCTGCCGGGTTCGAGATGTGTCATTCCCATTTCCAGCTGGCAGCTCTCCACCTGACCGGGAAGGATATACTTACAGATCGTCCTGCGATTGGACAGCTCCGGGCTTCCAAGCTCCTTCTTATTCTCCGGTTTGATAACAACCGAATCCTCATCTGCCTCTCCTTCTGTTTTTATAAGCACCGTTGGGTATTCCTGATGGGCAGGTGCGCTGTTAATATAGAATTTCGAGGGCTTATTATGATCTAAAGATCTAAAGACTATATCCTTCCTGCCCATCCCTATATACATTCCGTTTCTGTGCGCAACGGTATAGTCTTTCCCATCCACGGATATAACTCCGTCACCGCCGATATTGATAACTCCCATTTCCCTTCTCTGAAGGAAATAACCGGCTCTCAGTTCGCTTCCTGCCTCGAGCTTAAGTTCACCATTTACCGGCATGGCCGCGCCTGTAATTATCCTGTCAATATGACTGTATACGAGATGTATCTCATCTTCGAAGAAAACCTTCTCAATAAGGAATTCCTCTCTCAGTCTTTCAGTATCATAGTTTCTAACATCCTTTGGTGAAGCTGCTGTTCTTAATTCCATATTTACCTCCTTGTGAATCTTCTCAGAATCTGTTTTTATGGCTTACCTTACACTATCCTGTTTTATTTATCCTGTTTCATTTTCATGATTCATCGAAATACTTTCGCATAAACCTGGCAACTATTCAGTACATCACATACCGGCGAGCTCATCAATCTTTCTAAGCTCATCCTCTGACAGCGGTTTCGAATCAAGTACCTCAAGATTGGTAAGTATCTGCTCGCTCTTGGAGGCACCGATTATAACGCTGGTGATTCCCTCACGGTCAAGCAGCCATCTGAGAGCCATTCTGCTCAGGGAATCACCACGGTCAGCTGCGAAATCGTTAAGTGCCTTTATCTTTGCAAGCATGTCACCCGACAGGCTCTTCTCATTTAAGAATCTTCCGTCCTTGCTTATCCTTGAATCCTCCGGAATCCCTTTAAGATATCTGTCTGTAAGGAGTCCCTGCGCAAGAGGCGAGAAGCATATGATACCCTTCTTCTCCTCTATGGAGGCTTCAAGAAGTCCGTTCTCTTCAATGGTCCTGTCAAAGATGTTGTACCTGTTCTGATTAATGACAAACGGTACCTTCATCTCTCTTAACAGTGCCGATGCCTTCTTTAGTCTCTCACCGTTATAATTGGAAAGGCCGACATACAGTGCCTTGCCGCTGTTTACTATCTGCGCAAGCGCCCCCATGGTTTCTTCAAGCGGAGTATCGGGATCGGGTCTGTGGTGATAGAAAATATCAACATACTCAAGCCCCATTCTCTTAAGGCTCTGATCAATACTCGCGATAAGGTACTTCCGGCTTCCATGATCACCGTAAGGTCCCGGCCACATATCATAACCTGCCTTGGTACTGATTATCAGCTCATCCCTGTATCCGCAGAAGCTGTCCTTAAGTATCTGTCCGAAATTCCTTTCCGCACTTCCGTACTCCGGACCGTAATTGTTTGCCAGATCGAAGTGTGTGATACCGTTATCAAAAGCCGTTTCGCACATCTTCTTCATGTTTGAATACACTCCGGTATCTCCGAAGTTATGCCATAAGCCAAGGGAAAGAGCGGACAGTTTAAGTCCGCTCTCACCACAGCTTCTGTATTCCATTTTTTCATATCTTGATTCTGAAGGTTTGTAGTACATTCTTATTCTCCTTTCATACCGTCTGTCGAATCACATATATTGTACTGATCCTTTCCGTGCTTCTTACTGTAATACAGTATCTCATCGGCACTCTTATACAGACTGCCGTAATCTCTGTTGTTTTCATCGTATCTTGAGATACCTATGCTTGCCGAAACATTTACTCTCTTATCACCGTCGCTGTAGGTATTTCTCAGGCTGTTGTTGATCGCCTTTGCCTTGATCTCCACCAGGTTATTGTTGGAAAGGTTCATATTCTCCGGAACATTCAGCAGTACGGCGAACTCGTCTCCTCCTATCCTTCCGATCCGGTCAAATTCAGAGAATATCTGCCTTAACTTATCTGCCACTTCAACAAGGACTGTGTCACCCATCGCATGTCCCAGATTATCATTGACTTCCTTGAAATTATCCAGATCGATTATGTAGAAATAATACACACCATGCGGTTTCTCGCTGATGAGAGCATTAACCGAATCCTCCATTGTTATCTTATTCAGAAGACCCGTAAGCAGATCTGTCTCGGCTTTTCTTCTCAACGCGTGTTCTCTGTCGATCTCCTCATCCGAGCTCTGAACGTTGCCGACGATCGTAATGCCGTTATCGCCGAATAAGATACCGCTGATCTTATACCATCCGTATTCTCCCTCAGGGTTCATGATCCTGATCTCGTTAGCGAACTGTTTTTCTCCGTTATCCAGCTTTTTACGAAGCACCTTTACAAAATTCTGATCCTCCGGGTGTAGCTTTTCCAAAAGCGTCATAAGATTTACCGATTTCAGATTCGCAAACTCCTTGCCGAAGATCTCCTCTACCGCACCGTTGAGCTCAACAGCACGCGAAGTACGGTTATATGTATATGTAACGGAGTTCTTTTCCTTGTTAAACCGCTCGTATCTCTGGTTACTCTCTTCCAACGCCAGAATGATACTGCTGTATCCTCTTATAAGAAATGCCGCGAACACAAGTGCTGCGATGATAGCAACACACATCACGATAAAACCGTTAAACAGGGGTAAATAGGGAGCTCTGGCATCCGAATATGAAATGAACTTGATAAGATACCAGTTACTGATCCCAAAAGGATAATATGACAGATACTTTTCTTCGCCGTAATAACTGTACCTTAAAGAATCAAAACCGCCCTCCTTCAGTGCCGCCCTTATATTATCCGCTTCCTTCCTGTTCTTATATTTGAATCTGTTCAAAAAAGTATTAAAATCATATCCCTGTACCTTAAACTTTGAATCATTGTTTATTCCAAGTACATTTGTCTCATCATCTATAAGGATAAAAACACTCTTTGTATTAACGTCCATAGCCAGCATCTTCCCAACGCTGTCTGCGGTTATACAGCCGGTCAAAACACCTCTTACTTCACCGTCCGAATATACAGGAGTACACATGGTAACGGCTTTAACACCCTTGATAATCTCAACAGCAGTTCCGGAGACCGATGCCGAACCGTTCTTTGCTTCGAGGTAAGCCTCATTAGACATTATGCTTTTTACATCAAGATCATCTGCGGTAGACCATGTTCCCGAATCATCTGTAAAGCACAGATAATCAAATCCCGAAACCGAGCACGCCTTCTTAAGCTCATTCTGCGGATCGGTATTAAAAAGGGCATCCCCGCTTATCATTTCCCCCACAGTCCTAAGCATGATCTGTTGTTCTGACATTTCGGCATTCAGCACACCTGCGTATTCCGAGGTGATCTGCATGGCATCCTGCTTCACATTATCGCGGATCCTTCTATGTAAAAAGATCGCGTACGCTATCATTGACAGGACAATTACGGCATACAGTAAAATCATAAAAAGATCTGTCTGTTTTCTGTTCTTTTCCAAACTTCTGTCTCCTTGTTTACAAAAATAAAATTATTACAGTGAGGCTATGAAACGGTCGAATGCAGCAATACCCTTCTCATCCCTCTTATACACTCCGGCATTCTCAAGGACATGAGAGAATACCTCTGCTATCTCATCTCTTATGATCCTGTCAATATCATCCTTATATGTTCCATCATATTTCTTCAACCACTGCTCCGCCCAGTCGGCATGCGATGCAGTAAGCTCATCCGCTCTTAAATCCTTTCCTTCAAGGATTGCTTCCTTAAGCGCCGCCATTTCCTTCTTAAGCCTTGCGGGAAGAATTGCCAGTCCCATAACCTCGATAAGACCTATGTTCTCCTTCTTAATATGATGATACTCCTGATGGGGATGATATACTCCGAGAGGATATCTGTCTGTGGTTATATTATTCCTGAGCGTAAGATCTATCTCATACAGATCCCCCCTCATCCTGACTATCGGGGTTATGGTATTGTGCGGAACCTTCTTGCCGTCCTCGTCTGTGTATGCAAATATGAACGCCTCCTCATCGGAATACGCTCTCCACTCAGTAAGGATATGATCCGAGGCGTCAACCAGTTTATCAATGTCTTTACCCTGAAGTCTTATGGCTGACAACGGCCACTTGATCCTTCCCGCATGCACCGAGTCATAACCCTTAAGCCCGAATTCCGATTCATATACCGCCCTTGCCATAGGAAATTCATAATTGCCGCCCTGGAAATGATCATGGCTCAGTATGGAACCTCCGACTATCGGAAGGTCGGCATTGGACCCCACATTGTAATGCGGGAACTGCCTTACGAAATCAAACAGCTTGGCAAAGGTCATCCTGTCTATCCTCATCGGAATGTGGTCATGATTAAAGATAATACAGTGCTCGTTGTAATAAACATAAGGTGAATATTGAAGATAATACTGCTCACCGCACAGGGTGACCGGCACTATCCTGTGATTCTGTCTTGCCGGATGGGACAGATGTCCCGCATACCCTTCATTCTCACGGCAGAGAAGACATGCCGGATAACCGGACTTCTTAGCTGTGCCCGCCTTTGCTATATCACGAGGATCCTTCTCAGGCTTTGAAAGATTAATGGTTATATCTATCGTTCCGAACTCTGTATCGCTTGACCACTTCTCGTCCTTCTTAATTCGGTCAGTCCTTATGTAGTCTGTAGCTTTGGAGAAATCATAATAATAATCCGTTGCTTCCTTCGGGGAGCTTTCATACAGCTCTTTGAAGCGTTTCCTGACGACCGACGGCGGCGGCGTAAGCAGTCCCATGATCTTTGTATCAAACAGATCGCGATTCGCGGTTGAATCCTCTATCATACCGGCATTAACCGCATGCTCGAGCATTTCCTCCAGTATTTCATGGAGTTCACGGTCTCCTGCCGCTTCCCCGGTGCCGTCAACACTGTATTCATCTATCCCGAACAGCTCTAAAAGACGGTTCACCGTATAGGTCACGTCATCCTTCTCAACCAGCCGACTACGCACACCGTAATCAACAAGTTCCTTTATTAATATACATATATCCTTCATTTTAATTACTTCACATCTCCTTTTCACAGATGACTCTTCTTTAATCTAT
Source organism: Lachnospiraceae bacterium (assembly GCA_016281085.1). Classification (GTDB taxonomy): domain Bacteria; phylum Bacillota; class Clostridia; order Lachnospirales; family Lachnospiraceae; genus UBA2868. The sequence goes on along the minus strand of JAEEHY010000034.1, from coordinate 3,453 downwards.
CACAGGACATGATCATCTTCAACCTGTGCGGGCATGATTTCTGTGTGATTTTAACCTTTTATTCATATACCTTTGAAGCGGAAGCTGAACTCAATATCCCTGCTTATGTCAATCAGGTACTCGGGGTGTGTCTTCGCTCCCCAGCTGTCATCTCCTCCCACACCCATCTGCTGTTTTGCCACTCTTACCACAGTGTAATGAACGGGCGGAAGTTCGTAATGATGTTTTGCTTCTTCTATTTCATGCGGGGTATAAGGTGATGCGGAACATGACATAAGATCGCCTTCAAATATCATACCGCGGCCCTTATGATCTGTCACCTTCAAATATCTCACATCACATCTGTTTCCGCTCTCCTGCGGAACAGGATATGGGGCAACCGAGTCAGCGGCCATGCATTCATACACGCCCAGCTTACCGCCTCTTCTGCGGTCCTCATATGTATCTTCCGGCCCGAGTCCGTACCATTTCACACGATCGTAATCGGCATCCAGCTTAAACATCATACCGAATTCCGGCATATCGCCAAGCTCCTTGACCGGAGTATATGACATGGTTGTCTCTATCATTCCGTCACCGAATACCTCATATTTAACCTTGCACTGTGAAGCAGGTGTCGTCGGCATAAAATAAGTGAATGTAACGCAGACGCTTCTGTCATCAACCTCAATTTCAGGGATACCGATCTCAAGGCTTTCACTGTTTTTTGTAGATACATACAGGCTTGCGATCTTCCACTGCGCATATCTTGCCGGCATCATATTTCCGTTATCATTGGCAACAGGCGCTCTCCAGAAATTCGGTACCGGCGCCGCCTTTATCATTTCTTTCCCACCATACACATAAGATGTAAGACCACCAAATGCCGGCGAAAACAAAACGGAAAAGTTATCTCCCCTGACACCGATATTTTGCTTTCCCATAACAAGCTCGGGTTTTATGCCGCATTCATACTTTTTAAATGCCTTCCTGAGTGTCTTTTCCCCGAATGCAACTTCATGTCCCTTCGCAGCCCAGATCTCATCCTCTTTAAGAACAAAGCTAACTCTCAGTGTGCATTCCGGTTCCTCTTCCTTTAACGAAGCGGCTGCCCTGTTAAGGCTATCCATCTTCTCTATCAGATCGTCAGGTATTGCAAACGTAGCTTCTTTAAGTGCCTCAACTTTACATTCGATCCTTGTCCTTGCAGCCTCTTCACCGTCAGCAAGCAGGATCACATATGTATCATATATATCCGTATCAACAAACAGATTTCTGTTCTTCACTGTGAATTCCGGGGCATCTTCAGCCCATTCAACCCTGATATTCTGATAATTGAACTTAACCTCCTGCATCTTGGGTGAAGGTTCTCTGTTTTCTCCTGAAACAATACCGTTTCCCGAGAAATCATAATCGCTCGGCCTCTCGCCAAAATCACCGCCGTATGCCTGGAACCACTTACCATATCTGTCCTTCTTTGCTATTGTCTGATCGATATAGTCCCAGATAAATCCTCCCTGGTACCTCGGTTCTCTTTCGGCAAGATCGGTATATTTGTGCATTCCCCCGCACGAATTACCCATTGCATGAGTGTATTCGCAGCAGATAAACGGCTTCCCAGGATTGTCATCAAGGAATGTCTCTATACTCGCAACACTTGGATACATCTGACTCTCGATATCGCTCGTGTCTGAATATCTTCTGTCGTGGAATATTCCTTCATAATGAACCAGCCTGTGAGGATCCAGCTTCCTGAACAGCTGACTCATTTCGTATATGACTTTGCCGCCGAAGGATTCGTTTCCGCAGGACCATATAAGTATCGAAGGATGATTCTTATCCCTGTGATAACAGGAATACACACGGTCGAGCATTGCCCCCATCCATTCCTCCTTATCATGTGGAAGAATATAATCAAGGCCTGCCTGCTTCCTGTAATATGCATCCCAGGTTCCATGTGTCTCCATATTGTTCTCGGCGATCATATACAGACCATATATGTCGCATAATTCGTACAGATAGGAATCATCCGGATAATGGCTTGTCCTTATCGCATTAATGTTGTTGCGCTTCATCGTAAGCACATCCTTAAGCACTGCCTCCCTGTCGGGAACGCGCCCCGTGTGGGTGTTGAACTCATGCCTGTTTACACCCTTAAACACTATACGCTTACCATTTAAGAGCATAAGTCCGTCTTTAAGTTCAAAACGTCTGAAGCCGACATTCTGACCGATAACTCCTGCCGTCCTTCCCTCATTATCCTTAAGGGTTATGAGCAGCCTGTAAAGCTTCGGCGTCTCAGCACTCCACAGCAAAGGTTCCTTCACATCAAAGGTATGCCTGTTATCACCGTCAGTTAATCCGAACGAGCCTTCATATATCGTATCGTTCCCGTACACCAGATTAACTACCGCTGTCCCGCCGGTTTCGGATTTTGATACCTTAGTGGTTTCTGTTGCTGTGTTGGTTTCTGTTGCTGCGGTATCTTCCGTTGCTGAGCCGGTCTTTGTTGCTGCCGTGGTTTCTGATAACACGTTGGCTTCTGATGCTGCATTGGTCCTTGTCGATATGTCTGTTCTGAGCGTTATGTCAACCTTTCCATCAGTGAATGTATCATTAAGTGTCGGTACCACTGAGAGATCATAAACATCCACCGCCGGCACAGCATACAGATAAACACTTCTGAATATTCCGCTGAAACGGTAGAAATCCTGATCCTCACACCAGCTTCCGGCAGTCCACTTAAAAACACGTACAGCCAGCCTGTTTTCACCCTCCCTGACAGCATCGGTAATATTGAAATCTGAAGGTGTAAACGAATCCTCACTGTATCCGATATATGTTCCGTTCACCCACAGTGCAAACCCGCTCTCAACTCCCTGAAACGATATCCGTATCTTCTTACCTTTCATATAGCCGGGGAGTTCAAGCAGGTTAACATAATCTGCCGTCGGATTAAAAACAGAAGGAACCTCTCCCGGAACAATCTCCTCATGTCCGTCCCACGGATAGGCTATGTTACTGTATTGCGGCCTGTCATATCCTTCCATCTGGATATGAGCCGGAACCCGTATTTCATCCCAGCCCTTCACATCACACTCATCACTCCAGAATCCGTCCTCTGCTTCGGACGGATTGTTCGCGTATCTGAATTTCCATATTCCGTCAAGGTACATCCTGTAAGATGATCTGCCTGCTTCAAGCTCATCCATATTCGCATAAATAACATGATCGCTGTGAGCCGGCAGTCTGCCTTCTTCAAACACACACGGATCGCTGACTATACTGTAATCGAACTTATTCATTCTCTTGCCCCTTTCGTTCATATTTATGCTATATCCATTAATCTCATTCCATGTTATTACTAGCATTTTTGTAAATAGTCAGAACAGGCTCAAAATACTTCGTATTTTCTATTATACCAAAAGAAGCTACCGTCAGCGATAGCTTCTCCTTGATATTATAAGCCGAAGC
>JAEEHY010000401.1 GCA_016281085.1 Lachnospiraceae bacterium | reverse complement strand
GGCTGATAGGTAAATATATCATTGATCGCCTTTGCCGAAGCAACATCCAGATAATCCCTGAGCTTCTTTTTGATCTGCTCATCAAACGGAGCGGGACCTCCGATATGTCTTTCGGGTCTTAAGCCCATCATGCAGCCACACGAAGCGCGTTTGACAAATCTGCAGGCAAATCTTTTTCCTCCGGTCTCCCTGCCGGACACAATGCCGATGGTACGTTTTACGGCTTCCCTTCCGTAATCATATCCGTCATACATTACTCCCGTCAGCTCCGGATTCATTTCATGGGATCTTCCCACGCCGTCAAACCCCGTAACGGCCACATCCCTGCCTACCGCAATGCTACGTCTGTAGCAGACCCTGTACACAATCCTGGCATATTCGTCAGAGCTGCACACAATTGCATTTACATAGGGAAAATCATCAAAGATCGCACTTATCTTACGTTCCTCGCTGTCTCCCTGCCTGCATATGATTATCTGGTCGTTATCGTAATTAAGCGAATGAGCCCTCATGGTATCCTTAAACGCCTTGAGCCTCTCCCTGTATTCATATTCTTTGGTATCGCCCGAAATGTAAACAATAAAATTATACCGGTGTTCGACTATCAGATGCTCGACACATTCACACATTGCCTGGTAACTGTCCGTAACCTGATATGATATCGATGGTTTGCCGGGTATCGTATCCAGGACAAGCATCGGAATATCCCTGTACCTCTCCACCAGTGCGTTGATATCCGGAAGCACCATTGATCTTTTAAGCGAAGAATCCGCTATTATAAGTGCATCGGGTTTCAATATGTTTACAAAATCATATACTCCGTCAAGCTGATCAACATACTCCCTGTCAATTCCGTCATCCTCGAACTGCATGTCTTCTCCTGTAGACTGCGGTCCGAGCAAAAGTACAAGATTAATCCCCGACTTATATGCCTCATCACAAAAGCCGCTGTACATTGCTTCGGAAATCTCCGTATATACATCACGCATCATTACTGCTATGGTAATCTTCTTTTTTTCCATACACGATCCTATAACACTTTACCAATCCCTAATCATCCAGTCCTTCAAGCAAATGAACCTTCATTATACCGGCAGCCGTATCCACATCCAGTATACATTGTTTAATTGCCGGAATGAGCAGATCCTTCTTCCCGTCTCTTTTTACCACGTAAACATCATTTGCACCCGTCTCAAGCACATCTCTGATCTCCCCAAGTATGACGTCATCCTCATCCTTAACCGCAAGCCCGATAAGATCGGCGATAAAGTATTCGTCCTTTCCGAGCCTGACTGCATTCTCCCTCGTAACGAATATACTTTTACCCTTATATTTTTCTATATCATTTATGCTGTCACAGCCTTTAAACTTAATGATCACGAACTGTTTGAAAAACCTGACACGTTCTATCTCCAGCTCTTTATGTCCATCCTGCGTTTCAAGAAGTACGTTTTTAAGCTTTTTAAATCTGTTCACATCATCAGTGGTGGGAAATACCTTCATTTCGCCGTGGACACCATGAGTCGAACTGAGTATTCCAACCTGTAAAATATCTTCCATCTGAATTTCACCTGTTAAATCCGTTAGTGTTTGGAGCAATCAAATCTATAATAACATTTTTCGAACCTGTTGAAAAGAAAAAAGGATGTAAGCCTGTACAGGCTTACATCCTTTTCATATCATTCCTTGGGAGCATCAAGTATGTCTACCATAACCTTTTTACTCTCTTTAGCGGAAGCCGCCTTAACGACTGTCCTTAATGCTTTTGCAATCCTTCCCTGCTTGCCGATCACCTTACCCATATCGGACTGGGCAACCTTAAGCTCAACGATTATTGCATTGTCGTCCTCACGCTGTGATACAACGACCTCATCGGGCTTATCGACAAGAGATCTTGCGATAACTTCAACCAATTCTTTCATCTTGTACCTCCGGACACGTTAATCTGTTTACGATCTCACTGTAATGCTTATTTAGTGATTCCGGCATCCTTGAAAAGCCTGCTTACAACTTCGGTAGGCTGAGCTCCGTTTGAAAGCCACTTCTTAGCCAGTTCCTCGTTAACCTTAACTGTGCTCGGTTCGGTATTCGGATCATACGTTCCGATCTCTTCAATAAACCTTCCGTCACGGGGCGATCTTGCATCTGCAACTATTATTCTATAGTAAGGTGCCTTCTTCTGTCCCATTCTGCGTAATCTGATCTTTACTGCCATTTTTCTTTCCTCCGTAAAATTATTGATAATACTGGTTTTTATCTAAAAGGGCATCCTGAAACGTCCCTTTTTACCCTTTCCTCCCATCATCCCGGGAAGCTGTTTCATCATCTTCCTGGACTGTTCGAACTGTTTAATAAACCTGTTGACCTCGGAAATATCCACTCCCGCTCCTTTGGCTATCCTGTGCTTTCTGGACGGATTCAGGATGTCGGGATTCTGCCTCTCCTTCTTTGTCATTGAGAGGACTATGGCTTCCATACGCGCCATCTTCTTCTCATCTATCGCATTCTCAAGCTCCTGTGTCTTGATCCCCATTCCGAGTCCGGGCATCATACCGAGAATGCTTGCAATTCCTCCCATCTTTTTCATCTGGGTCATGCTCTCAAGATAGTCCTCGAAATCGAACTTACCCTTCTTGAGCTTACGGGTCATCTCCCGTTCCTTATCCTCATCGATATCAATGCTCTCCTGAGCCTTTTCTATGAGGGTGAGAACATCACCCATTCCGAGGATCCTGCTCGCCATCCTGTCAGGATAGAACTGTTCAAGATCGGTCAGCTTCTCACCCATACCGACATACAATATCGGCTTACCGGTAACGGACTTGATCGAAAGTGCGGCACCGCCTCTGGCATCTCCGTCCATCTTGGAAAGGATAACTCCGTCGACTCCTATCTTCTCATCAAAGGTCTTCGCAACATTTACAGCTTCCTGACCTGTCATTGCATCTACGACAAGGATCGTGTCATGAACCTCAACACTGTTCTTTATGTCCTGAAGTTCCTGCATCATCTCATCATCTATCTGAAGACGTCCCGCCGTATCAATAAATACGACATTGTGCCCGTTTCGGACTGCATGCTCGATCGCTGCCTTACTTATATCCACGGGAGAATTCTTGTCACCTATCGAGAAGAAATCAACCTCCTGCTTCTTTGCATTAAGTTCCAGCTGTTTTATGGCTGCGGGTCTGTATACATCCGCCGCCACAAGAAGACATTTCTTCCCCTTCAGCTTAAGCTTACCTGCAAGCTTGGCCGCAGTTGTGGTCTTACCTGCACCCTGAAGTCCGCACATCATGATCACGGTGATGGCCTTACCCGGCTGCAGCCTGATCTCTGTAGTCTCACTGCCCATCAGCGAAACCATTTCCTCGTTTACTATCTTGATGACCATCTGACCGGGATTGAGGCCGTTCATGACATCCTGACCTACAGCCCTTTCCTCAACGGACTTTACAAACTGTTTGACAACCCTGAAGTTGACATCTGCCTCAAGCAGAGCCAGCTTGACCTCCTTAAGGGCAGTCTTTACATCCTCCTCGGTCAGTCTTCCCTTGCTTCTTAAACCCTTGAATACATTCTGCAGTTTTTCGGTCAAACTCTCAAATGCCATCTACAAAGTCTCCATGATCTCCCTGCACAGTCCGCGGATCCTGTTGCTGCTGTCGTCATCAAGACAGGCAGCTGCATTGTCTATATTGTTAATAAGCTCCCTTATACGCGAAAACCTCTCGATCATATGAAGCTTATCCTCGTAATCCTTAAGTATCTTGTCACATCTTTTTATCAGGTCGTGTACACCCTGTCTGGAAATCCCGTACTCATCCGAAAGCTCTTTCAATGAAAGATCCTCATAGACGGCGCTTTCATATACCGATCTCTGATGCTCCGTAAGAAGCTCTCCGTAAAAATCATATAAAAGATTCTGCTCAACTATATGTTCCATAACCGTTTTACACCACCGATTTAATATAATACACAAGTAAGATACGGGTGTCAAGTATTTTTTCTTGACACCCGCATCCTTCATATATCACGGTCCTTAAACGCTCGTCCTGACGATCTTTGGCCTGTATCCTCCTTCTGTAAGAGCTTCAAGTATCTCGTTCTTATGCTCCGTACCGAATGCCTCCAGGGTTATCCTCAGCTCAACCGCTGCATTTCTGTTGGTCGAAACGAACTGGTTGTGTTCAAGCTTGATCACATTTCCGCTATGATCCGCTATCACCGCAGACACCCTTGACAGCTCACCCGGTTTATCCGGCAGAAGAACGGAGACGGTAAATATCCTGTCTCTCATTATCAGTCCCTGCTGAACAACCGAAGACATTGTTATAACGTCCATATTGCCGCCACTTAATATCGCAACGACTTTTTTTCCTTTACAGTCAAGCTTCTTAAGCGCCGCAACCGTCAGCAGACCCGAATTCTCAACCACCATCTTGTGATTCTCGACCATATCCAGGAACGAAACTATAACATCTTCATCGGGAACCGTAATTATATCATCCAGATTTTCCTTTATATAGGGGAATATATTTACACCGGGTGTCTTTACCGCAGTACCGTCCGCTATGGTATTTACGCTTTCCAGTGTGACTACCTCACCTGCTTCAAGAGAAGCCTTCATGCATGCGGCTCCCTCAGGCTCCACGCCTATAACTTTTATCTTCGGGTTCATGAGCTTGGCAAGGGTGGACACTCCGGCAGCCAGTCCGCCTCCTCCTATCGGAACAAGTATATAATCGACCAGCGGAAGCTCCTTGAATATCTCCATTGCGATCGATCCCTGTCCCGTGGCAACAGCCGGATCATCAAACGGATGGATGAATGTATATCCATTTTCTTCCGCAAGTCTTAAGGCTTCACCACATGCCTCATCATATACATCCCCGTAAAGGATGACCTCTGCGCCGTATCCCTTGGTCCTGTTTACCTTAATAAGCGGTGTTGTGGTCGGCATTACTATGACTGCCTTACAGCCATATTCCCTGGCGGCATAAGCAACTCCCTGAGCATGATTGCCTGCTGATGCCGTAATGATTCCCTTGGCTCTTTCCTCATCCGAAAGGGTACTCATCTTATAATATGCACCTCTTAACTTGTATGCTCCCGTCATCTGCATGTTTTCAGGCTTTAAGTATACTTTGTTTCCCGTAGCATTACTGAGATAGGAACTGTATACAAGCTTTGTTTCCATCGTGACCTTTTTAACTATTTCACTTGCCTCTTCAAATTTATCAAGCGTTAACATATAATAAGTTACCTCCTTCTGACAGCATTACCTTTCCGGACGGACAATGCTTTCCGATATATGACATTATGCAAACATGGCTTCAACAAATGTATCGGGATCAAAACGTTCAAAATCATCGATCCCCTCACCTACGCCGATATACTTGACCGGTATATTGAGTTCACTCTGAACCGCAACCGCAATCCCTCCCTTGGCCGTTCCGTCAAGCTTGGTCATTATTATCCCCGTAGCCTCGGCCGCTTCGTGGAATTCCCTTGCCTGAACAAGTGCATTCTGCCCTGTTGTTCCGTCAATGACAACAAGTGTTTCTCTTACCGCCTCGGGATATTCCTTATCTATGATCCTGTGGATCTTCTTAAGTTCTTCCATCAGGTTCTTCTTATTGTGAAGACGTCCCGCTGTATCACATATCAGTATATCCGTATTCTTTGCCCTGGCCGACTGTAATGCATCGTATACCACCGATGCGGGATCCTGGCCCTCTGTTCCTCTTATGATGTCAACTCCCGCACGCCTTGCCCATTCACTGAGCTGTTCTCCCGCAGCTGCCCTGAAAGTATCTGCGGCAGCCATCATAACCTTTCGTCCTTCTTTCTTATATATGTTAGCAAGCTTACCGATACTGGTAGTCTTTCCTACACCGTTAACTCCGATCACCAGTATAACAGCCTTGCCTTTTTCGAAATCATAGGCGTGCTCATCTACCGTCATCTGCTCCTTGATAGAGTCCATAAGCACGGTCCTGCATTCTTCCGTCGTCTTTATATGCTGTTTTGAAACCTTCGTCTTAAGCTCATCAAGGATGTTCTCTGTGGTGGTCACTCCCATATCGCTCATTATAAGGATCTCTTCCAGCTCTTCATAGAAATCATCATCTATCTGTGAAGGAGTGAATACATTGTCAAAGCTCCTTGCTATATTTTCTCTTGTCTTCGCAAGACCGTTCCTGAATTTTTCAAATAAACCCATCTTTCCTCCCATCCGATATCCGTGCGTTCCGAAAGCAGCGGCTGTTTCCGGGGTCTACGGATCAATCATCAAGATCTTTATCAATAAGGTTAACCGAAACAAGTATCGATACACCCTTTTCCTGCATAGTGATACCGTACAGCCTGTCTGCTCTTTCCATGGTTCCGCGCCTGTGCGTGATCACTATGAACTGTGTATGCTTTGTAAGCTTGTGAAGATAGCCCGCGAATCTTGTAACGTTCGACTCATCAAGCGCCGCTTCTATCTCATCCAGCAGACAGAACGGTGACGGCTTCAGGTTCTGTATCGCAAACAGAAGTGCGATCGCCGTAAGTGATTTCTCCCCTCCCGAAAGCTGCATCATGTTCTGAAGCTTCTTCCCGGGCGGCTGCGCGATTATCCTTACACCTGCTTCAAGTATATCCTCATCCTCCTGAAGTTCCAGGCTTCCCTTACCGCCTCCGAACATTTCCTTGAACACCTTGTCAAATTCAACGGATATATCCTTGAATTTCTCCGCGAACTGGACACGCATTGCATTGTCAAGCTCTTCCACGATACCCGTCAGCGTCTTCTCGGCCTCAACCAGATCATCATGCTGCCCCTTAAGAAATTCATACTCCTCCATGAGTGTTTTATACTCCTCGATGGCATTGACATTGACATCACCCAGTGCTTTGATGGCATCCTTGATATCCCTTATGCTCTTTCTTATCTGTGAAGCATCGTTAAAGCTCTCATCACGCATGCCTTCGGCGGCAGTCAGAGTCAGCTCATATTCATTCCACATATATCCGACAAGCTTCTCACGATCCTCCTCGTAACGTTCCTTCTGCGTGTTGAGGCGCATTACCTCTTTTTCCAGCGAATTGATCCTCTTGGTAAGCTCATCCGTAACTTCAAAGAAGGATTTCTGTTTCGACGTGATCTCCTCCTTACGTGCCATTGCCTGCTTCATCGCATCTTCATCACTGTCCTTACTGTCCGAGGATGCTTCAAGTGTTTTCTCGATTTCCGTTATATTATTCTTCCTGACCTCGATCTCCTCATCTTCCAAACGGATCTTTTGATCGATCTCCCGTATCTCTTCACCGAGTCTGTTTATCTCTTCCTCTGTCCTTAAGACATTGGATCCCGCGTGCTCCGCATCTCTTTCAAGTGTGTTCACTTTGAGGTCTATGTCTGTAACCCTGAGGACATGTGCCGTCTCTGTCTCACGAAGCTTTTCCAATTCCTCTCCGCAGCTTCCGATAAGTGCTTTGAGCTCCTGTTCACCGTTCTCCGATTCCGCAAGCTTTAATCCCGTTGACTCCTTGCTGTTGTTGATATCGGCCACCTGTTCCTCAACCGCATCATTATCCTTCTTAAGCTGTTCGTATCCGTTTACGGTATCCTTCTTTATCTCTTCGGCCCTGTCGACACTCATCTGGGCAGTGTTCTGCTTAATATACAGTTCCTGCAGTGTCTCCTGAAGTTCCTCGATCTTCTTACGCACAAAACGTCTCTTATCCTTGACCGACTCTATGTCATCCATTATCTTTTCGATCTTCTTAAGAGACTTCTTGACAACCTCCTCCAGTTCCTCTATTTCCCTCTTCCTTCCAAGAAGATTGCTTGCATTCTTAAACGCTCCTCCCGCAAGTGAACCTCCGGGTGTCAGATACTCGCCTTCAAGAGTCACGATACGGAGCATATAATTGTATTTCCTGGCCATCGCAAGAGCATTGTCCACATGATCAGCCACTATTATTGCTCCCAGCAGCTGACTGATCACGTCACTGTATTTCTTATCAGCATGGACCAGCTCGGAAGCCATACCTATGAAACCCTTCTCGTCCCTGACCTCAGGTCTGTCATATTCACCCCTGTCCTTAACACTCGTAAGAGGCATAAAGGTGGCACGTCCGCCCCTGGTTTCCTTGAGCATACGGATCATCTTCTTTGCAACGGCTTCATCCTCCGTGACAATATTCTGTATATTTCCGCCGAGCGCCGTTTCGATAGCAGTCTCATATTCCTTATCCACGGAAATAATATCCGCAACGACACCTATCAGTCCCTTATTGCCATCCTTCTGCTCCATTACACGTCTGATACTGCCGCCGTATCCGTCATAACGTTCGGCAATGTTTTTCATCGTATCAAGTCGTGATTTCTCCTTATGATATGATATCTGGGCTTCCGACAGCATCCTGTCATCTTCTTCCAGTTCCTGTTTGAAGCCGGCAAGCTGCTCCTCAAGAACCTCTCTCTCCTGATCGGTCTTCAGGATCACGGCATTTATATCATTTAGCTCGCCGTACAGCTTCTTAAGCTCTTCCTCCTGCTCCTTCTCTTCCGATTTGGCACGCAGCAGCCTGCTCTGAACCTCTGCCTTATGGATCTTGGCCTGCTCAAGCATTGTATCAAAACGGGATATGTCAGCCTTTATTGCCACACGCTCGTTAAGCATCTCAATGATAGTATTATTGTTCTTCTCAACGACAGCATTGAGTTCTTCGATCCTGGTCTGAACCTTTGTAAGCTCGGCTCTTGCTTCATCCCGCGTGGAAACAAGCTCTTTAAGTGAGGCATCGATGGCTTCCTTACTCTTATCGAACTGTTTCTTCTCATCAACCAGAACCTTAAGCCGTGCGTTCAGGGATTCTCTCTG
>JAEEHY010000400.1 GCA_016281085.1 Lachnospiraceae bacterium | reverse complement strand
TGAAAGATTTGCTTCTCAGATGATTGAGGGATATGACAGAAATGCTGCGATGACTGAGCAGCTTAATGAAGATATGCAGGCTTATAAGGAAGCCGGAAACACGGATGACAGGGTTATTGAAATGCTGAGGACTTACGAACAGCCCGTGACCGTGAACAATCTGCTTGCTGCAGGTGAACTTATGATGAACAGGGGCAGTACCTTTAAAAGGCTTATGAATGAAGGGTCAAAGCTTTCGGGTCCGGCAGAAGACAGGCTGGAGAGAGCGGCAAGAAAGGCTGTTGAAGATTTTACAGACAGTGAATCGGCAGATAACAGCTATGATGAATTTACCAAAGAGGCTTACAGGATCATAGGAGAAGCTGTTGACAGATCGGACAACAGGATCGATGTGGATGCGCTTAAGCTCCTTCACAAGCAGATAAGTGTGGCGGGATCGCTTGCACGACAGCGTAATTACGAGGTTCCTGTCAACATTGACGGTGAATGGACGTCCATTAATCTTAAGCTTGTAAGCGGAAGGGACGAAGAGGGAAGTGTTGTTGCTACAATGGACAGCACAAAATACGGCAGGGTTGCGGCCAAGTTCCTTATGGATGGAAAGGAATGCAGCGGACTTATCACCTCCGACAGACAGGACAGTGTGGATGCATTAGCCTCTTTGAGAGAGGAGCTGGCGTCACTCATCTCACGTGATGGCAGGAGCGTCGGTGAGATAAGCTATGCAAGAAGAGACAGGCTGGATCTGAATGAATTTGCAAGAAATGACTCTGAGGCCGAAAGAGCAGACAGTGCAGATCTTTACGAGGTGGCAAAAGCATTTATATCGGTAGTCAGCCGATAATAACGAATTAAATTAGTTCACTATAGAAAAGAAATCCGGATAGAATATAAGAAAACAGGACATAGGACAAACAAGGAGGAGAAGGTATGAAGATCAATTCAAACATTCAGGCAATGATAGCGGGGAATGTGTTACGTTCGAACGAGTCCAGACAGTCGGCTTCGACAGAAAGGATGAGCAGTGGTTATAAGATAAACAACGCCAAGGACAATCCTGCGGGAATGGCTATTTCCAATAAGATGAGAGCGCAGATAGCCAATCTTAACAAAGCCAATCAAAATGCTTCAAATGCCGTGAACGTGGTTGAGACGGCTGACGGAGCAATGGGTGAGATACAGGATATCATACAGAGGATCAGTGAACTGTCTATCAAGGCGGCAAACGGCGTCAATACAACTGAGGACCGCGAGGCCATCCAGAAAGAAATAGAGCAGCTGACTACGGAGATAAGCAGGATAGCAAAGGATACCGAGTACAATTCACAGAATCTGCTCGGAGGTGAACAGCAGCTTAAAGGATATGCGGATACGCTGGGACTTGAGGTGATCAATTACGATCCCGGTTTTCCTCTGGGAAAGGATTATGAGGTCAGCATTACCAAGTCAAACGATGCCGAAGGTAATGTTACCATTACAAATGTTAATTTCAAGGTAGATGGTGAGACAAAGTACAGTTATGATGCAGGTGGTGTGAGTGTAGGTGATATTTTTGTCATGGATGACCGTGTAACCTTTACCCAGGCAGACGGTTCCACACTTACGCTTAAGGCGGATTCAACGATGGCAGACAGTGTTACTTCCAAGCTGGATATAAACGGCGTGGGCGGTATGAAGATACAGGTAGGTGCGGCTGAAGGTCAGGAGATCCAGTTGGTTATTCCCAAGGTATCGCTCGACAATCTTAGCCTTACGGGAATAGACGTACGTACCGAGGAAGGAGCCAAAAAGGCGATCGACCAGACCAAGTATGCGCTGTCATTTACTTCGGCGCTCAGGGCAAGGCTCGGCGCTTATGAGAACCGTTTCGAGAAAGCCATTACCAATCTGGATGTTACAACAGAGAACCTTACACAGGCTTATTCAACGATCAAGGATGTGGATATGGCTGATGAGATGGTTGAATATACAACACTTCAGGTACTTGTCCAGGCCGGAACGTCAATGCTGTCGCAGGCCAACGAACAGCCGCAGCAGGCTCTTCAGCTGCTGCAATAATTATCATAAGGGGAACCGCGTGCGGTGGATGCCTTATGATGCCAAAGCGGCGAGCGTATTCAAAAGAATTACGTAGTAATTCTTACCATATATTATCATAAGGGGGACCGCGTGCGGTGGATGCCTTATGATGCCAAAGCGGCGAGCGTATTCAGAAGAATTACGTAGTAATTCTTTCCACTTATTATCATAAGGGGGTATAATATGACAAAAGAACAAAAACAGGATTACACACTAAGGATAACTCAGGCTAACAGAAGCGGGATAATAGTACTTGTTTATGAGATCGCACTCAGCTATATCGATTCCGCTTTGGAAGCACACAAAAGAGGGGATATGGAAGCCTTCGGAGCCAATTGCAGATATGCGAACAACTGCGTGGGAGACCTGCTGGAGTCACTGAACTTTGACTATGAACCGGCATATCCTCTGATGCGGATATATGTTTATTTAAGCAAACTGCTGGCGCTTGCTCCCATAAAAAAGGATGCCGGATCAGTAGAGGTAGTTAAACGTCTTATGGGTAAGCTTAAGAAATCCTTTGAAGATATAGCGGCACAGGATGATTCGGAACCTCTTATGTCAAACACACAGGATGTATATGCGGGACTTACCTATGGTAAAACAAGCCTGAATGAAAATATCGGTGGTGGAACCAACCGCGGTTTTACTGTCTGACTGTAAGATAAGGAGTCATCTCCCGAAAGTTAATGTTGTTCCGGATAATTACAATTTGTGAAAAGTATACAAAAAACGCCCCTCCTTCAGGGGCGTTTCTTTTGATAAGCATTGGTAGATTTCTACAAAGATAGATTATTTAGAAAAAAAGTATTTACAAATCATAATCAAAATCATATAATTCAATCACGTTCTAAAACACAGGTTGGAGCATTTCAAATACATAATGATTTTCTGATACTATCGTTTATTACCCGGTTACAAATAAAAGATAAGTAAGAAGCAGGCTGAGGATACGTTTATATCTATGTAAATGCAGGAATAATATTATTATCGGACAGGAGGCAAATGGTAAACGTTTATACACAAAACAGAATACTTGTTATCTGTGATCAGGACAGGGATTATGCGAAGAGACTGGCTGATTATCTGCGTAAGATCGAGTGCGGCTATGAGATAGTTATTTATACTGAGCCACAGGCTTTTGTTACAGGAATGAACGGAAGGAAGGCCGGTCTTATGCTGATACAGGAAGGCTTCATGGATGAAGTTGACAGACTGCTGACAGAGGAAGGAAGGGAACTCAGTACGGATGCTGACCGGAAATACATACTGACAGAAGACCGTAATGCCGTCAGCAACGACGGAAACACTATCTACAAGTACCAGTCGGCAGCCGTTATAGTAGGAATACTGGGTGAGGATATAGAGGCAAAACACAGGATAGTCAATGATGCAAGAAGGCATGAGGGTATCAGTCTTACAGGGATTTATTCACCCGTAAACCATACCCTGAAGACCACCTTTGCCATAGCACTTGGGCAGATACTTTCCGAAACCCGTGAGGTACTGTACATAAACCTTGAGGGATATAACGGACTGTCAGAATTACTTGATCTTAAGTCGGAATACAATATGCAGGATCTGCTTTATGAGTATTCACTTGACCCCGGTGTTTTAGCCAATAAGATTATGCAGTATACGGTAAAGACAGATGGACTTAATGTGATCATGCCCATAAGATCACCTTATGAAATTCAGGAGATAGAGCCTTCGCTGTGGTTGTCTTTTATATCATCGCTGACTTCACTTGGAAAATACGAGGTGATAATCCTTGATATATCCGATACGGTCAGAGGAGTAATGCAGCTGCTCAATGTCTGCTCCACGATATATATGCCTCTTCGTAAGGACAGCTTTTCGCTGGCTAAGCTTAAGGATTTTGATGATACCCTGGCCAGATATCCTGACTGTGAAATGATCCTGAACAAGCTCAATAAACTAAAATTCCCGTATTTCGATGATATTGACGGAACTCTGAATAAGCTTAAGAGCAGCAGGCTCGGGAAATATATAAGGAGTGAGATATGCGGTCAGTAACTCAGAGATATGTGTGTTTGATATGGACAGAGAAAGTATTGTAAACAAGAAAAGTGAGGAGATAAAGAAGGAGGTTCAAAGGGAGCTTGAGGGCAGGCTTGATATTGATGATGAAGATGTACTCAGGATAATAGACGAGAAAATCAGGCTTAAGAACAGGCAGGTATCCCTTATGCTTTCAGATAAGCTTGCCATACGCAGGGATGTTTTCAATGCGATGAGGAGACTTGATGTCTTACAGGAGCTTATTGATGACCCGACGGTAACGGAGATCATGGTAAACGGGATGCATTCTATTTTTGTCGAAAGAAACGGTGGTCTTGTTGACACCGGGAAGAGTTTTGACAGTAAGGACAGGCTGTCCGATATCATACAGCAGATAGTGGCAGGTGCAAACAGAACTGTAAATGCTGCTTCCCCGATAGTGGATGCCAGGCTTAAGGACGGTTCAAGAGTTAATGTTGTACTTGATCCGGTAGCACTTAACGGACCGATACTAACGATAAGGAGGTTTCCCAAGGTCCCGATGGATGCTGCCAAGCTTATCGGGAACGGATCTGCTACAGAGGAGGTCATGGATCTGCTCAGGGATCTTGTTAAGGCAAAATATAATATTCTGATAAGCGGTGGGACCGGAGCGGGTAAAACTACATTTTTAAATATACTCAGCGGTTTCATACCGAAGGATGAACGTATAATTACTATTGAGGACAGTGCAGAGCTTGTTATCCGTGGCGTAAGTAATATTGTATCTCTGGAATCGAGAAATGCCAATTCATCGGGATGTAACGCCATCAGTATACGTGATCTGATCAGGACAGCTCTCAGAATGAGACCCGACCGTATAATAGTCGGAGAGGTAAGAGGAAGCGAGTCGATCGATATGCTTCAGGCTATGAATGTGGGCCAGGATGGTTCAATGTCTACGATACATGCAAACAGCGCTGCCGATGCGGTCTCAAGACTGGAGACCATGATGATGCTCCATACGGAAATACCTATAACGGCCCTGAGAAGACAGATTGCTTCCGGGATAGACATTATCATTCATCTTGGAAGACTGAGGGACAGGAGCAGGCGGCTGCTGGAGATCATAGAAGTGACAGGATTTGAAGGAAACGATCTGAAAACCCGGATATTATACAGGTTTGAGGAAAAAGGAGAGGTAAAAGGAAGGATCATGGGAGAGCATGTCAGGATAAACGGTATTGTTAATACGGACAAGCTGGTACGCGCAGGAATTAAATAAAGCATTTTGAGGAGATTTTGGCATATGGATTACAGTATATATAAACTGAATAAAAGAGAAATCATTAAGTATACTCTGATCTATCTGGTGCTCAGTACGGCAATAGCCTATGCATTCTATGATTCCGCAGCTGCCTTTCTTGTAATGCTCCCGCTTGGTGTCCTGTATTTTAAGCAGGTCAGGAAAGTACTGGCCGGAAAAAGAAAGGATAAGCTCAGAAGACAGTTCCAGGACATGATTGACAGTGTTTCTTCGTCTCTGTCAGCGGGATATTCGGTTGAGAATTCATTCTATGAAGCAAGGAAGGATATGAGAAGGTTGTATGGTAAGGACAGTCTTATCACAGCGGAGCTTGACTATTTCTTTTCATTGCTTGATACGGGAACAACACCTGAATTGATACTCAGTGATTTCGGAAACAGGGCGGATGTTGAGGATATAAGTGATTTTGCTGAAATATTTGTACTGGCTAAGAGAAACGGAGGAGACTTCAACGATATCATAGGAAAAACGGTTAAGGTCATGAAAGAAAAGGATGAAACGGAGAGGGAAATTGCTGTAATTCTGACGGGCAGAAGGTATGAGCAGCGGCTTATGTGTGTGATCCCGTTTGCCATCATACTGTATTTAAGAATATCGAGTTCTGATTTTCTGTCGGTTCTGTATCATAACATATTCGGAGTTACTGTAATGACGCTGTGCCTTGTGATTTATGGACTGTCGTACGGGATGTCTGAGAGAATAACGGATATAAGGGTGTGAAAACGTATGTTAATAGTATATGGCCTGGCCGCAGCAGTAATTATAGTATTTGTGATCGTATTTAACAGATCAGATGCCGGAAAGCAGTCCGGTCTTATCCGGCTGCTTGTAAGTGACAGGGTAAAGGGCGGACTTAAGAAGGTGTATCTTGCTGAGGATACCTTTGATAAGGGCATTGAATTCTATAAAAAGAAGATAAATGTGGCTGTAATTACAGTCCTTGCAGGATTACTTGCCGCATTTGCTTATGAGCTTGTAAGCATGGGTTCATCCGGGCTTATTAACGGAAATATGATCATACGTAACGGATATCAGGGCAGTCCCAAAAATGTAAGGATAAGAGTCAGAGACATACAGACTGAAGAATCGCAGGTAATTGACGTTAAGGTAAGCGAAAGAAAGTACAGTATTCCGGAACTTGAACAGATGGCGGCTGAAGCTGATGCCGTTATAAGCGAGGTTATGCTTGCGGGTAACGGGAGCCTTGACAGAATAACTGAAGATATGGATTTTCCTACGTCGATAAAAGGCTGTCCGTTCAGAATATCCTGGAGAACAGATGATCCTCTGCTGATCAGTTCAAAGGGAGTTCTTGACAGGGAAAGACTAAATAAGCTTAAGGAAAAAAAGGACATAAGCGAAGGGATCGTTATCGGTATCCATGCGGAGCTTTCATATGAGGATTACCTGTATGAGACGCATATGACCGGACGTGTATATCAGGATGATGCAGACAAAGAGTATTCACTGGCGGAATATCTTAAGCTGATGATAGATGAGCTTGATATGAATACGAGGGAAGATGAATATCTTGTATTGCCTGAAAGGGTTGAGAATATCGGACTGGTTTATGAAGAGGTGGGTGGCAAAAATAGTGTGTTATTGCTTTTAATGGTAATCGTGGCTGCAGCGGCTATGTATTTCAGGGAGGATCAGGAACTGATAAACAGGGTCAGGAGGCGGGATATGGAATTGATGAATGATTATCCTGTACTTGTGAATAAGTTTGTTTTGTTTTATTCCGCCGGACTTACCACAAGAGGAATATGGAGTAAGCTGTGCAGGGATTATCGGATAAAGAGAGATAAGGATGAGAAAAAAAACAGAAGAGATACCGGAAAAAAAGAAAATAGTAAGAGAAGGGACATCAATAAGAAAAAAGGCAGGAAATATCTGTATGAAGAGATGCTTCTGTGTGAGGGATGGATGAATGAGGGAATGGGTGAGACTGCAGCATATGAAGCCTTCGCTGCAAGGTGCGGGCTGAACAGATACAGACAGTTTATCTCGCTTATCAGTCAGGCTATGGGTAAGGGCAGGGCAGATCTTCTGCCGATGCTTGAAAGAGAGGCACAGGATGCGTTCACCGAAAGAAAGAACAGGGCAAAGGAATTGGGTGAAGAGGCCGGTACCAAGCTGCTGTTCCCAATGCTGCTTATGCTGCTGATCGTACTGATCATAGTAATGGTTCCCGCGTTTGTGACTTTCAGGATGTAGCAAAGAATGAAATGGATAATTATCGGATACAGTAAAGAAAGGAAAGAAATTTATGATAACAATTGTAAATGCAGTAAGGAAATGTATAAATACAGCCGGCAGGTGTGCAAAGGATAATAAAGGGATAGGGGTGGTCGAGCTGATACTTATTCTGGTCGTGCTTATAGGGCTTGTAGTGATCTTTCGTGATCAGCTGACCTCTCTTGTTAACGGAATTTTTGAAAGGATAGTTAATGACAGCTCTGCTGTTTAGGAGAAAAGAAAACGGAGAGATAACAGTATTTCTGTCAATGGTACTTGCTTCGTTCTTAGGTCTTGCAGTTGTACTCATCCAAAGTGCCAGGCTTCAGCTTATCAGGATGAACATAGAAGGTGTAATGGATGCAGGCCTACATTCGTGTTTTGGAGAATATGACCGGAAACTGTTTAAGAGATATGATCTTCTTTTTATCGACAGCAGCTACAGAGGAGAGAGTGAAGCAGGGATTGACAGTGTGATGGGACATCTGTGCCGGTATATGACCGCAAATGCAGACTATTCGGATACTTCCGCAACCGGTGAATGGTATGGCGAGACTGTAGGAAATGCAGAGGCAGCGGGATATATACTTGCGTCCGATGAAGGAGGTACGGTGCTGAAGTCACAGGCGTCGGATTATATGGTCAGATATGGTGAATATAAATATACAGACCGGATAAATGCAAACAGACAGGTGCTGTACGATACATCCGGGGATTTTATGGGTGAATGGGATGCTCTTATAGATGCTGTGAATGCCTATGGATTGCCGCTGATGAATCCCGGAGAAGAAGTGAGGAGAATGGTACTTGATGAAGATGAGTTCATTAGCGGGAGTACCTTAAACAGTATGAGGACAGGTGATATCCCGTCAGGGAGAAGCCTTGAACATGGAAAAGGCGGAAAAAAGAAAGATAAACGTTATTGTTCGGATGAAGCATTCGTCGAGTACCTTATGCAGAAGTGCGGCTGCTATACGGAGAATGATGATGAACAGCAGCTCATATGTGAGATTGAGTATCTGTTATACGGGAATGACAATGACAGGGATAATATGCTCAAGATCATTAAGCGTCTGACCGAACTGAGGGAATGGGATAATATCAGGTGCATAAGAAGTGATGGGGGTAAGCTGCAGGCCGCATGGAATATGGCATATGATACTGTTGAATACAATATGCCGGTGTATATGGAAGTGCCGGATGCTGCGCTGGTGAAGCTGGTATGTGATTCTATCGTGTATGCATGGGCATATGCGGAGTCTGCAGCGGACGTAAGCTGTTTGTTGAACGGAGGTAACTGTCCGGTTGTAAAATCGGGACCGGATATTAAGCTTTCGCTTGATGAGCTTCTGAATTTCAGATCCTGCCTGCATGGGTCGGGTGGAGCCGGTATAAGCTATAAGGATTATGTCGGCATATTCCTGACAGAAATACCGGACGAAACAAGAAGATTAAGGCTGATGGATATAATAGAAGGTAATTTCAGGTGCTATTACAATGATAACTTCCGGATTGACGGATGTGTTGAATATCTTGAGGCAGAGGTGGAAATGACAAGTTCGTATGGCTTCAGTCACGTAATAAAACGTGACCTTATATATGAATAGATATGATCCCGGGAAAGGCAAAAGTGCAGGAAACTATAAACAATTGTTATGAAAAAGGGAATATGCTGATCGGACCGGGTCAATGGCAGGTTCCCGGAACCTGTGTGGCACGAAGGTCTTTCCCCGGGAACATAAGATGTACAGCACAGGGAAGCCTTACCATAGAGGCATCTCTTGTTATACCGGTATTTATTTTTGCCATGTTTATGGTATTGTCCGTTATCAATCTCTTAAGGTTTCACTTAAATCTTCAGGAGGCTGTACATCAGGAGACAAAGAA
The DNA here is from genome assembly GCA_016281085.1 of Lachnospiraceae bacterium. Classification (GTDB taxonomy): domain Bacteria; phylum Bacillota; class Clostridia; order Lachnospirales; family Lachnospiraceae; genus UBA2868. Next base: position 1 of record JAEEHY010000400.1, on the reverse strand, counting down.
G
>JAEEHY010000033.1 GCA_016281085.1 Lachnospiraceae bacterium | reverse complement strand
TTCATATTCCTCTCCCAGTCGGCTCATGTTAAGCAGCTGCGACGCCCCGTGGTTGCAGGATTTATTTGACAGAACATACATATTTGGATTACTGATCTCCGGTATAGGAATATCAACGCAATTCAGCTTCATCAGCGTTTCATAAATGCTGTGTATCTGCAGACTATCCTTATCCCTGAGATTTAACATGGCCTGTTCATGAAGCTCATCTTCACTTATGCCATAACCCTCGAACATCCCCTTTGTTATTTTTACACTGGCCCATGTATCCTGAGCACCGCCAGGAATTCTTATCGCATATATTACTGACAGATCAAGGAATTCACGTGATACGAGATCCTTAAGCAATTCCTTATTGGCATCGGAATTTATAAGCAATGGAAACACACTCTCAGACATCTGATCCCAATCCATTATGTTAGAGACCAAATCATGTATTTCTGTATTGGCACCGCTCCTTTCCCTTGTCTCCACTATTCGACCGACAACCTCATCAAAAGTCATCTCCCCATTCGAATATTTCTCGAACAAATCATTGACGTATATTACAGGATTAACCCTGACATCCTGATCAAAAACAATATTCAAGCCATCCAGCCTAACACCGTTGGTTTTGAGCACCTCTTTAAAATATATTTTGGCATCACTGCTATAAAAATCCTCAAGCTCTGCCATCAGAGCCTCCTTAAATTCTGCATATGACATTTTTCTTCTCCTCCTTCATTGGTAGTATTATTAACATAAATAGGGAGGCTCCCATATCGGAAACCTCCCTGTGAAGCAGTATTTCTATTATAGTTACGCTGCTATCTCAACTTCTTCATTCTGGACCATGAACATATCCTCGGATATCTCTTTCTTTATTGTCTCGTCCATTGACAAAGCCCTTTGGAAATCGGTCCTAATCGGGGCATATTTTAGAGCCTGCTTTATGACAGTCTTCTTCGCCATCTCCTCATAGCTCGTTTTCCAGGGACTGTATCCTGATTCAAATGCTTTGCTGTATGTCCGGGCATATTGATCCATATCAGCCTTGCTCATAACAGAAAATCCAAACCCTCCGTTCACGGTTCTGAATATCCCATAAAAATATGTAACTTCTCCCCTGTCAGTATATGCAGGTCTGTGTATAAGCTTAGGCTCCAGGCCATACTCATACTCAAACACGTCATTTTCATATACTGCCTGAGCCTGGATGGTCTGCATCTGACCATTCCTGTATGCAAGATCTATAAGCCCCTTATATCCGACCTGGAACTGAACCTCCAACTGGCCCTTGTTCTTATAGGGGATAAGATATGCCTGACCCAAGGGTGTATTGGGTTCCAATCCCAACTGGGCAGCATTCATAAGAGCAGCCATAAAGCTTATGGGGGAACATTGTCTCAGAGCAGGTGTATTATTGAGTGCGCTTAACACAATCCTAGTGAATCGTTCAGGTGTTATCACAGAGGGAAGTGCCTTCCTAATCTCAGGCATCATTACCTTAACCATATCCTGAATGGACATATTCTTTGTAAGCCTTACATTTCCTTCCTGCTCCGTATTCTCTATAGTCGCTGCCTGTACAGCCAGCTCTTCTTTTATATCTACTTTTCCCATATTCCTTCCAAACCTCCTTTTTATGCTTAAAATAAAAAAGGCAGAGCAATCTGCTCTGCCTAAAACAAAAATCCATTGTTTATTACGCCGCTATCCTCTTAACCAGAAACCTTCTGCAGCTGCTTTCCTTGGCATATTTATCATACATTTCAGGGTTCTCCGCCTTAAAGAGTTTTGTATCCAGTCTTTTGGAAACAGTATTCAGCCACGATACCCTGTAATCACCTACGGTACCATATCCAGCATCCTGAAGCTCCATCTGTATCTTCTGATCTATGTAAGCCTTCTCCTGTTCAAGCTTATCTATAAGGGCAACAAGTTCATCCCTTCTTTTAAGGGCATTATCATAACCAAGCAGTTGTACCGTTTTATCCTTGTCTGATCTGTAATACAGCTTTGCTATCTGTTCGGAACAGTTCTTTGTCCCATCAGGATCTGGCATAACATGCTTAAGAACATTCTCATTCCAAAAACGCTCCTCCACCGTAATGAGGTTTTGTATGAGTTCCTCATCCCTGTCTATCCTTCGTATTATGAAATCCCTGCCAAATATAAGGGCGGCTATATACCAGCATTCATAACCGCTTACAGCCATATAATGCTGGCACTGCATCTGGTAATGTACCGGTATGTCTTCATCACTCCATTTGTCAGCAGAATATGGGCTTACTGTCTTGCATTCAAGACCTGCTTTCTGTCCTGTAATGAGTCTGTCAAAATCAGCAAGCATAAAAGGAAATCTCTCGTTCTGATATATGGCATTTGCCCTTCTGACCTTAAGTCCGGTTTCCTCCTCAAATCTCGAAGCAACATACTCCTCCATATCCCTTCCCTGTCGCATTGCTTCATTGTCATATTCCTCAATATCCTCACTTATCTTATCCTGATATACCTGAAATGAAGATATATAAGGGTTCATTCCACAGATAGCACCGGCATCGGTTCCTGTGATACCGTTCTTCCTGCACCTTAACCATTCGGCTTTTTCAAGTCCTATTGTAGAAGCCAGTCTCTTCATGATCGGTGAACCTCCTCTCTTCCATATGTTTTGTTCTGTTACTACCGATACTTCGGTTTTTTATAATGGAATCAGAAAGAGACAACAGGATGTCTGCTGTCTCCTCCATAAGTGATCCCATTACTGTTTCAGATAATAATTCGATTTTCTCATCTAACGTTTTTCCTGATCCAGTCCTTGTTATTTTCCTATCCATAAGCTCAGCCTTTCATAAAACGAAGATCCTCTACGCTGCATTTACAAGCTGGTATGCTCTGTCTATAAAGGGATTCCCACCGACAGTCTTAGCAAACAGGTTCTCCTGATAATCAGCCGTCCTTCTTAAAGGCTCAGCGTGTGTAGCGAAATCAGACACAGCATTTATAAAGCGATATGCTGTATGATCAAGCGTCTTAAGATCCGGAGCCTCATAGTATCTTCTTGTTATATCACTCCGCTGTTTCCTTACATTTTTCTTTGTTGTTTCCGTTGCATCCCTGGGTATAGGGAGCAGTTCGTTTATATAGTTTTCAACCTGATCGTAGCTTACCTTCTTTTCATTGAGCATAGCTATTTCATGACCAAGCTTTCCCATATATTCTTCAGCCATAAACAAAGCTTCCTTGGCCATATTCACCTTACCCTTTATATCCCCCGTATGTATCATAGAAAAACTGCGATTTGCAGTATTCAGGGCAAGGTTAAGTGTATTATTGCATACGACTCTTACCGGTGTTATAGCCACTTTAACAGCCCCACTCCCATCGTGTGTGTTGCTGAACACAAGGAAAGAAGATATCTTATCACCTGCCATAACGTAATCCCTTGGCAGCCTTGCCAATAACCATATCTTCTTGCCTCCCTGTAATGAACCCGCTGTCTCATAACGCACTCCCTCCCCAAGCAATCCATCGGTAAACTCAAAAGCCTCTTCGTTCTGTACGACCCTGTACCTGTCTGATACCACTCCAAGCACCTTATTATCTGTGCTCCTGACATTTGCCCTGTAACCGTTTATCACGTTCCCAAAGTTAGTAAATATAGGCTGTTGGTATACCTGCCAATCAAGCCCTGCCTCCTTTAGTGCCTCTGCTGATGTAAGAGCATCAGCCACTATCGTCCCCAACCCATGCCAGGGTTTTTCTCTTACTGAAAACATTGTCTCCACGTTCGCTGCCATCTTCAAAACACCTCCTTCGCAAAATCATACTTTTCCTGCCAGATCAATTTGAATACTTCTCCCGCTGTCAGAACAAGTATCCCTGCCAGAGCAAGACACAACTTGATTAGCATCTTTTTTCTGTTCTCTGCCAAGATCTTATCTTCAGGTCTGCAAATAATATTTTCTTCCATTCGCACCTCCTTAAGAATAATAAAAGGCCAGCAGAGCAATCTGCTGGCCATGACTACAGTATTATAATATATGATTGAACTTGTGAAATTTTACAATAGATATCACATCAGCTTATTATTCCCCATCTTCTTCTCATAATCACTTATAGTTTTTGCATTTGCCTTTTCCCACTGATTTAATACTGATTCGTCAAACTCAGAGGTAAAACCTGCCATTATTACTGCAAAAAGTATTGCTCCAACTAACTCTCTCAACAAAGCTTTGCCAAGATTAAAATACCAAATATCAAACATCGAATGGTAAATTACCAACCCTAGAACAATATAAAGTAGTACATAAAACGCCATAACACTCTGCATATTATTAATCTCCTTTTATGGTAGCAATGTTAAATCAGAGCAATGTTGCTAATAATATAATAAATACCATACTACCGATTTGAATGCT
>JAEEHY010000399.1 GCA_016281085.1 Lachnospiraceae bacterium | reverse complement strand
TTTTCGGCTTACAGTGCGGAAATATTCAGAAGCGGCATAAGTTCCGTGCCGGTTGAACAGGTAAAGGCCGCGAGAGCATTGGGCTTTTCAAGGTCGCAGACCTTTGGCAAGGTGGTGCTTCCGCAGGCAATGATAAACATTGTCCCGGTATATATCGGTCAGTGTCTGGCGACACTTAAGATGACCTCCGTCGCAGGATATATATCAGTTGAAGACCTTACCAAAGCATCTGATATCATAAGGAGTAAGACTTATGAGGCCCTCTGTCCGCTCCTTATCACAGCGCTTGTTTATTTCATACTTTCCGCTTTAATGACGAAGCTGTTCGAAATAGCGGCCAGGAAGGTGGATCCTGCCAACAGGACTGTTCCGGAAGATATAAGGACAATAGTCGGCGCATACGTTCCGGGAAGAGAATCATTAATCAGGAGTGATGCCGGGCATACAAAAGAGGGTGAGCGGGAAGTACTCCTTAAGGTGGATCATCTGAATAAGAAATATGAAGATGTGACGCCGATAAATGATGTGAGTTTCCGGGTCTATGATCGTGATATCATATCGGTGATAGGCTCTTCGGGAACCGGGAAAAGTACACTTTTGTACCTTATAAACCAGTTGGAGAAGCCGGATAGCGGTGAAATATACTTCGAGGGAAAGAGTTGTCTTGGCAGAGAAACCGATCTTAATGCATTAAGACAACGTATAGGAATGGTATTTCAGACGTTTAATCTTTTTGGTCATCTTACCATAATAGAAAACCTGATGCTGGCACAGACAGAGCTTCTTCACAGGAGCAGGGAAGATGCCGCTGCAAGATCAATGGAGCTTCTGCATATGGTAGGACTTGAGGACAAGGCGCTCAGTTTCCCTGAACAGCTTTCCGGCGGACAGAAGCAGAGAGCGGCTATTGTACGTGCTGTTGCGATGGATCCGAGGATGATACTGATGGATGAACCTACGTCTGCACTTGATCCTACAATGGTGGGAGAGGTTCTTACCGTCATTAAGAAACTGGCAAAGCAGGGGCTGACCATGATGATAGTAACTCATGAGATGGGATTTGCCAAAGATGTGTCAAACAGGGTATTTTTCCTGGATGAGGGTGTGATCCTCTGCGAAGGCAGTCCGCATGAGATCCTTGATGATCCGAAGAATGAAAAAGTACGTCAGTTTATAAAACGGACAAAAGTGCTGGAGATCACGCTGAGAGCTGATGATCCTTCGTACATTGACGCAATTAAGTGTATAAATCAGTTCGCTGTCCGGCATATGATAAGCAGGCACGTAATGATGAATATGCAGATCGTCTTGGAGGAACTGTGTTTTAATTCCATAATTCCCAATGTCAGGGGAAGAAAGGAAATGAAGATCTGCTTCGAAGCCGGTAAAGACAGCGAAGATACTGTCAGGATGACAGCTACATATGCCGGAGAGAATAAGGATCCGCTCGAAGGCATGGATGAGATATCACGGGCACTGATAAACAATATATGCAGACAGATTGAACACAGCAGCGCAGACGGTATTAACACTGTGGATATACTGATAGGGTAATTGCAGGGAAACGGGATATTCTCTTATATACAACTTGACTACTTGTACATACAAGTTTGAGAATAAAGAAGTAAAGTATCATATTTCGTAATTATTCATAACAGGCTCATGTGCTGTTCTGAATATTACTACATTTCTTTATTTTCAAGCGGAGGGTTTACAGATGATCAAGAAAAAAGAGTACAAGTTTTGGTTCTGCACAGGTTCTCAGGATCTGTACGGAGAAGAGGTATTAAGGCATGTTGCGGCTCATTCGAAGGAGATCGTGGACGAGCTCAACAGATCGGGTATACTTCCCTACGAGGTAGTGTGGAAGCCCGTTCTTATCACCAATCAGCTTATCAGACAGACATTTAATGAGGCAAACGCTGACGAGTCATGTGCCGGTGTTATCACATGGATGCACACGTTTTCACCGGCAAAGTCATGGATACTTGGACTTCAGGAATACAGGAAGCCTCTTATGCACCTTCATACCCAGTACAATGAGGAAATTCCCTATGATTCGATCGATATGGATTTCATGAACGAGAATCAGGCGGCTCACGGTGACAGGGAGTACGGACATATAGTCAGCAGGATGAGGATAGAGCGCAAGGTAGTAGTCGGGTACTGGAAGGATGATGAGGTAAGACAGAGGATCGCTTCATGGATGAGAACAGCTGTAGGTATCATGGAATCAAGCCATATCAGAGTCATGAGAGTGGCTGATAACATGAGGAACGTTGCAGTTACCGAAGGCGACAAGGTAGAGGCACAGATCAAGTTCGGCTGGGAAGTGGATGCGTATCCGGTCAATGCAATAGCTGAGAGCGTTAATGATGTATCGGATTCTCAGGTTAACGAGCTGCTCGATGAATATTATGAGAAATACAATATAATCCTTGACGGAAGGGATCCCGGGGAGTTTAAGAAGCATGTTGCCGTACAGGCAAGGATTGAGCTCGGATTTGAGAAATTCCTTGAGGAGAAGAATTATCAGGCGATAGTAACTCACTTTGGTGATCTGGGTGCACTTAAGCAGCTTCCCGGACTTGCCATCCAAAGGCTTATGGAGAAGGGTTACGGCTTTGGCGCCGAGGGTGACTGGAAGGTTGCAGCCATGGTCCGTCTTATGAAGATAATGACCGAGGGAATGAAGGATGCCAAGGGTACTTCAATGATGGAAGATTACACCTACAACCTTGTAAGGGGCAAGGAAGGAATATTGGAAGCTCACATGCTTGAGATCTGCCCTTCAATAGCCGACGGTCCCATAAGTATCAGGGTTAAGCCGCTCTCTATGGGCGACAGGGAAGATCCCGCAAGGCTTGTATTTACCTCCAAGGAAGGAAGGGGTGTTGCGGCATCACTTATCGATCTTGGTAACAGGTTCCGTCTCATCCTTAATGAGGTTGAATGCAAGAAGACAGAGAAGCCCATGCCCGAGCTTCCGGTAGCGACCAATTTCTGGACACCTTATCCCAATCTGTATACGGGTGCGGAAGCATGGATACTTGCCGGAGGTGCTCATCATACCGCATTCTCATATGATCTTACCGTGGATCAGATGGCCGACTGGGCTGAGATGTCCGGAATAGAGGCAGTGATAAT
>JAEEHY010000398.1 GCA_016281085.1 Lachnospiraceae bacterium | reverse complement strand
CCGTCAGCCTTGTGATAAAACCACTCGGGATGTTCTTTTACAAGCACCGAATCAGGCGATGTATGATTATAGACCACATCAATAATACACTTCATATCCTTTTCGTGTATCGCATCAACAAGTCTGATAAAGTCCTCAAGCGTGCCGTATTCGGGATTTACCGACCTATAATCGCTTATCGCATAAGGCGAGCCAAGTGTTCCCTTTCGCTTTTCCACACCGACAGGATGTATCGGCAGAAGATAGATTATATCGACACCAAGCCCCTTTATTCTGTCAAGGTCACACTCAACCCCGGCAAAATCACCTTTTTCTGAATAATTCCTTACAAATATCTGATATATGAACATAGTTCTCAGTTTCTTATTTGTAATATCAGCCATATCGATCCCCTTTACAGTCACCTGTCATACATCCGGATTACTCTTCCTGTCCGGAATGACAAAATCAGGATACCGATCACTCATTGAATCCGTTCGGATTCATGCTCTGCCATTTCCACGAATCGGCGCACATCTCATCAATTCCGTACTGTGCTTCCCAGCCAAGCTCCTTCTTGGCCAGTGAAGGATCCGCATAGCAGGTTGCGATATCTCCGGCGCGTCTTGGCTTGATCTCATAAGGGACCTCATGTCCGCATGCCTTGGAATAAGCCTTAACTATATCTAAAACACTGTAGCCATTTCCTGTTCCGAGGTTGTATATCTTTACTCCCGGTTTCTCCTTAATCTTGTTAATTGCCTTTACATGGCCCTTTGCAAGGTCAACCACATGGATATAATCCCTCACTCCCGTTCCGTCCGGAGTATCGTAATCATTGCCGAACACTCCGAGACATTTAAGCTTCCCGATCGCAACCTGTGCTACATAAGGAAGCAGATTGTTTGGAATACCCTTCGGATCTTCACCGATAAGACCGCTCTTATGAGCACCTATGGGATTGAAATACCTGAGCAGTATCACATTCCATTCGTTATCCGAAATGTAAAGATCGGTAAGTATCTCCTCAAGCATGCTCTTCGTACGTCCGTAAGGATTGGTGATCTTACCCTTAGGACATTCCTCCGTGATAGGAATAAAAGCAGGATCCCCATATACTGTTGCCGATGACGAGAAGATTATGTTCTTACAGCCATTCTTCCTCATCGCATTAAGCATTACCAGTGTTCCGTTTATGTTGTTCTCATAGTACTCAAGCGGCTTCTGTACCGACTCGCCGACTGCCTTAAGACCGGCAAAATGAATTACGCAGTCCGGCTTCTCGTCAGCGAATATCCTGTTCATTGCCTCAGCATCACGGATATCATTCTCATAGAAGACCGTCTTCTTTCCTGTTATGTCGTCAATTCGGTCAACCGCCTTTTTATTGGAGTTGTCAAGGTTATCCACTATGACAACCTCGTATCCCTCATCCAGCAGTTCAACACAGGTGTGGCTTCCGATGTAGCCAGCACCGCCTGTTACCAAAATCTTCATCTCATTTCTCCTTTACTCTACCCTGAATGGAATTTCTCTCATCTGCATAAATGCATTTTCACCTGCAGATCCGACTTACAGCCATCACCGGCAGGCTTGATCATTTCGGCATTACAATTGATTTTACAGACTTGCGATAAACCTGTCAAATGCAGCAATGCCTTTTTCATCTCTCTTATATACTCCTGCATTTTCAAGGACATGCGAAAACACATCCGCGATCTCATCCCTGATCAGCCCATCTATATTATCCTTATCCATTCTATCATATTTTTTCATCCATCGCTCTGCCCAATCGGCATGTGATGCGGTAAGCTCATCTGATCTTAAATCCTTACCTTCAAATATCGCCTCTTTAAGAGCTGCCATTTCATTCTTAAGTCTGGCCGGAAGTATGGCCAGTCCCATAACTTCGATAAGCCCTATATTTTCCTTCTTTATGTGATGATACTCCTGATGAGGGTGGTACACACCGAGAGGATATTCATCCGTTGTAATATTGTTCCTGAGCACAAGATCTATCTCATACAGGTCACCGCGCATCCTGACTATGGGTGTAATGGTATTGTGCGGGATCTCATTACCGTTTTCCTCCGTGCAGGCATATATGAAGGCTTCCCTGTCCGAATATGCTCTCCATTCTGTCAATATATGGTCTGAAGCCTCAACAAGCTCATCAATATCCTTACCCTGAAGTCTGATAGTCGACAGCGGCCATTTGATCCTTCCCGCATGCACCGATTTGTAATCCCCAAGCCCGAATTCCGACTCATATTCAGCTCTCACCATAGGAAACTCATAATTGCCTCCCTGAAAATGATCGTGGCTCAAAATGGAACCCCCGACTATGGGTAGATCGGCGTTGGAACCGACACTGTAATGCGGAAACTGTCTGACGAAATCAAACAGCTTGGCGAAAGTCATACTGTCAATCTTCATCGGAATATGATCATGATTAAAGATGATACAGTGTTCATTATAATATACATAAGGTGAATACTGAAGATAATACTGTTCACCGCACAGAGTCACCGGTACGATCCTGTGATTCTGCCTTGCAGGATGTGATAGATGTCCCGCATATCCTTCATTCTCCCGACAGAGAAGACATGCAGGATAGCCCGACTTCTTGGCAGAACCTGCCTTCGCTATATCCCGTGGATCCTTCTCGGGCTTGGAAAGATTAATTGTTATATCTATTGTCCCAAACTCCGTATCGCTCGACCACTTCTCATCCTTCCTGATACGGTCGGTCCTTATGTAATCGGTCGCCTTGGAAAAGTCATAATAGAAATCCGTCGCTTCTCTCGGAGATCTCTCATAAATCTCCTTAAAGCGCTTCCTGACAACCGAAGGCGGAGGTGTAAGCAATCCCATGATCTTAGTATCAAACAGATCACGGTTCGCGCCCGAATCTTCGATCAAACCTTTTTCAACGGCGTAATCAAGCATTTTCTTAAGTACATCATGAAGTTCATCATATAGACTGTCCTCTTTATTGTACACTTTATCCAGGCTTGTTTCAGTTCCGGACACTTCACTTTCTGCATTGTACTCATCGATCCCAAACAGCTCCAGCAGACGGTTTACAGTATAGGTCACATCCTCCTGTACAACCAGGCCGCTCCTCACACCGTACTCCGTCAATTCTGTTATAAGTTCACATATATCTTTCCTGTCAGCCACTGCAATTATCCTGCTTTCTCTTATTCTCAGATTTATGACTTTCTGAATGCAAACAAGGAAATGCATTCAGAAATCATGCGTTCCGCATGACACGCCTCTGCTTTCAGCAGAGCCTGGTCCAGTACGAATACCGAATTTCTGATGAAATTCGCTATTCTATAGACATTCAGAAAGGGTTAAATACTTCGTATCAGCTTCATACTCTTACAGCACCAAGCCTGCGTATCTTAAACGGATATATTTTATCCCTTCCGACATACCTGCTCATCGTATCAATGTACTCCAGTGCATTCTCTTCGGGAACTGCCTCAAGCATTACTCCCATGAAGCCTCCGCCGTGAACCCTGCACACTCCTCCAAGTTTATTATTAAGGCATTCGCTCACCGCGATGTTAAGAGCAACACTCTGGTCATTGACACTTCCCGGAACATAGCAGTTCTGCAAAAGTTTCCAGGACGAATTACCGGACTCTGTGATGATCGACAGTATCTCCTCGGTATTACCCTTCTTCATCGCCTCACTCATCCTCTCAACTCTTTCATTCTCGGAGAAGAAGTGGATTGCCCTTAGCACCGCCCTGTCATTTCCGACTTCCTTTCTTACCTTCGGAAGCTCCTTAAGCAGAACATCCAGCGAAACATCACACAACCTCTCACCTGACACAGACTTTGCTACGGCAAACATCTCTTCCGGGATCTCACTGTACACATCCGACAGATCTGCATGGCTCCCTTCCGAGTTAACGAGTACGAAACTGTAACCGAAACCGTCCATGTCAAAATCAATCTTTTCGTATCTGACCTCGGCACCGAAATCAAGCTTGATCACGCCGCCTACGGCACAGGCAAGCTGATCCATAAGCCCGGATTTCTTGTTCCAGAAACGGTTCTCACTGTACTGTCCGGCTTTTGCGAAGCTGATATAGTCTTTACGCGATCCGTTAAACAACTCATCTATGATCACACAGATAAGCATCTCAAAGGAAGCCGAAGAACTTACACCCGACGCAGCGATCACATTAGTGGAAATATAGGCGTCAAACCCACCAAGCTCATAACCCTGCTCTCTCATGCCGCACAATATACCCGCAACCAGCGGTCTTGTCCCGTTACCGGGCTTTTCATCATCAAGCCTGTTAAGGTCGATCACTATCTTATCGGGATAACCCTCACTTACGATATTTATGATCATATCTTCATTAGGTGCCACTGCAGCGATCGTATCCATTGAAATACTGCCGGCAATAACCCGTCCACCGTTATGATCCGTATGATTCCCGACTATTTCGGTTCTTCCGGGTGATGAGAAGAATGCGGTACATTCCTTCTTGAAAATCTCACGGAAATTCTTTTCAAGAGCTTCGTATCTCTTCCCGGATTCCTCCGACTCACCGTATATTTCCTTTAATCTATCACAGGATATATTCATCATCCACCTCCCAAAATAAATATTCTATGCTGTTTTGACCTTTAATATGCTCTTACAGTTTACCTTTAAATTTGAAAAAATCATATGTTTTAATGTTG
>JAEEHY010000397.1 GCA_016281085.1 Lachnospiraceae bacterium | reverse complement strand
TCCCGTCTGTTCGGCAAGATATGAATGCTCAAAGTATGCTGCATTATACCTTCCGGGTGTCAGGATCACCGTATGTCCTCCGACATTTACATGATCCATTGTTTTTCTTAACAGCTTCGCATAGTTTCTGTTATCCGAGATTGCATTCTTTTTAAATGTCTCCGGTGAACTTCTCCGGCAGATTTCCCTTGCTATCATGGGATATGATGCGCCGGACGGTATCCTCAGATTATCCTCAAGAACATACCACTCGCCATCTTTGGCCTGTACAAGATCTATTCCGGAAATATGCGAAAATACATCCTGAGGCGGTCTTACACCCTCGCATTGTGCCAGATACCCGCTCCCCATGTATACAAATTCTTCCGGAACCACATTATCACGTATGATTTTTTTGTCTCCATAGATATCCTTTATAAATTCATTAAGGGCCATAACACGCTGTTTAAGTCCCCGTTCAAGATAATCAAACTCATTGCGGCCTATTTTCCTCGGGATCATATCAAAGGGGAACAACTGCTCCTTAAAAGTCCCGTTTTTATATATGCCAAATCTCACGCCGTATCTTGCCAATAATTCGTTTACCGTATCGGAATATGAATATAATTCTTCTTTCACCATGCGCATCCCTCCTCGCTCATGATATAAAAAGGCGGCCTGCATACGAATCCGTAACGCAGAACGCCTTTGTTCACTTGATGTTGAACTAAAAAACGGAGCTGTATTCACTTACAGCCCCGTTGCTTGCCACAATTATATGTTCTCATGATAGAAATGTCAATATTTACGTTTCCAAATCCTTAAGCCATAGCTTAACCGAAGCATCACTCGGCATGCGCCAGTCTCCCCGAGGTGACAGGGAAACCGATCCCACCTTGGGTCCATCCGGCAGGCAGCTTCTCTTAAACTGCTGGGAGAAGAAGCGTTTAAAGAAATTCCCAGCCGCTTCCCGTACCTCTTCCGGGGTCAGTTCCGGGTAAGCTCTCAATGCATAAGCCGCAGTCCTTGACGGTTCAAATCCATACCTTAAGGTATAGAAGAGGAAAAAGTCATTCAGGTCGTATTTTCCGATCTTCTCCTCTGTCTTCTGAGCGATCTTACCGTCCTTACTCGGGGTAAGTTCGGGAGTGATAGGGGTATCACAGATCGACTCAAGAACTTCTTTAAGTTCACTGTTTCCGCACATATCAGCGTATGACCTGCAAATGAAACGTACCAGCGTCTTAGGAACAGATGTATTTACCGCATACATGGACATATGGTCACCGTTGTATGTACACCATCCAAGAGCAAGCTCCGACAGGTCTCCGGTCCCAACCACAAGACCGTTCTTCATATTGGCTGCATCCATAAGAAGATAGGTCCTCATCCTGGCCTGAGCATTCTCATAGGTGACATCACCCTCTCCCTGATAAGTAAGTTCATGTCCAAGCTGCGCTAAATGCAGTTCCACACCTTCCTTTATCGGGATCTCATGTGCTTCATCAGCCAGCAGCTCCATCAGTTTGTTGGCATTTTCATATGTAAGGCCCGATGTGTTTCCCTGATTAGGCATTGTATAAGCGATTATACGGATATCCGGTATGAGTTTCCTGGCTTCCGCACATACAAGCAGGGCAAGTGTTGAATCAAGACCTCCCGATATACCGATCACAAGGTTTTTTATGCCTGTTGCACGAACTCTTGTTGCAAGACCGTTTGCCTGGATCTGAAGGATCCTCCGGCACCTTTTATCTCTTGCATTATCATCCGATGGAACAAAAGGATTTCTTGCAACAGGATAGTCATATTCCTTAAGGATCTGCGCCATCCCATCAATATCCGCCTCATTCTTTCCGGCTGTCTGCATATTTACGGATACCCTGCGATAGTTAAAAGCAAAGTCATTTTCATATGTATTCTGATGCCTTCTGTCATGCATGATGCTCAAAAGATCGATCAAAACCTCTTCAACATGCGTATGATCCGGGAATATTGATTCTCCGATAAGGTTTCCGTTCTGGGCGAGCAGAGTATGTCCCGAGAATACAAGATCTGTACTGCTCTCATGCGTTCCCGAAGAACAGTAAATATATGCACAGTAACAGGATCCGCTCTGCTGCTTTACAAGTTCTTTCCTATACTCCTGCTTTCCGATGAGTTCATCGGAAGCCGACAGGTTGGCTATGATATTTGCTCCTGCCAGTGCCGCATGCGTGCTCGGCTTATCGGGTACCCACAGGTCCTCACAGATCTCTACCCCAAGTACTGCCTCGGTTACAGGATCCTCCGCCAGGATATCCGTACCGAAAGGTATTTCCTCATCCCCAATGCGTATGACTTTTCCTGTAATACCCTTACCCGGAGAAAACCAGCGGCATTCATAGAATTCCGAATAATTGGGAAGATATGACTTTGGGATCACAGCTTTAATCCTACCCCCGGAAATGACCGCTCCGCAGTTATAGATACAGTTTTCAAACCTGACAGGAAGACCTACCACCGCAGTCAATTTCAATTCTTTCGTATGTTCAGCGATACTTACAAGAGAAGCCTGCGCCTCGTTTAGCAGAAGGTCGCTCTGGAACAGGTCTGCGCATGTATATCCTGTTAGCGACAATTCCGGAAAGACAATGAGTCCGCTGTCTTTATGCTTATCTATAACCTCCGTGATCTGTTCAGTATTGTACTCTATATCTCCGATCTTAAGTTCCGGGGTAACTGCTGAAACTTTTATAAGTTTGTTTTTCATGATCAAGGCTCCTTAACAAACAAAGAAGGCGCTCCATCCTTGCGGATGAAACGCCCTTGTTTCCTGTTTATGTAAAGAATCATATCACCATCAAAGATAACTTGCAAATAAAATGTCTGCCATATACTTATGTGTCATGTTATAATCCGTATTGTAAATGCTTTGAAAAAGACAATATACCCATACAGATCATAAAGGAGATACGTGTGAGCAG
>JAEEHY010000396.1 GCA_016281085.1 Lachnospiraceae bacterium | reverse complement strand
TGAGCCTGAGCCTTCTCCTTAGATGTATAGAAACCTGAGCACTCAAGAACAACGTCTACGTCAAGCTCTTTCCAAGGGCAGTTGTTTGCATCGGGCTCTTTGTAAATCTTAAGAGTCTTGCCGTCAACAGTGATTGAATCCTCACCTGCAGATACCTTGTCAGCCAGAGCATACTTACCCTGAGCGCTGTCATACTTAAGAAGATGAGCAAGCATCTTGGGAGTTGTAAGATCGTTGATTGCCACTACCTCGTATCCTTCTGCACCAAACATCTGTCTGAATGCAAGACGACCGATACGACCAAAACCGTTAATTGCTACTTTTACTGCCATAATACTTTCCTCCTAGAAAAATTAATCATATTCAGGTCAATCAATAATGCATGGCATTGTTCATTGGAGCACTGAATAAGTAATACAGATTTGTAACATCAATATTTTAAACGCTACAGCCTCAAAATACAAGAGGAAATTTGAATATTTACTTTATCACTCAAGCCCGGCCTTATGTCGGCCTTCGGGAGTGTTGTCCATGAATTCCGCTTCATCGGTGAACCCGGATACAAAATTCCTGAAAAAACGCTGTCCAAGGTCTTTACCGTTCTTTTTACATTCCCATCTGTCTTCATCCTCGTAATGTATACCCGTATACACGTCGCCTTCAACTATCCTGTCGCCCCTGATATCATATTCAATGTAGATATGCGGCATGGCTGTCTTACCCTCATCATTCTCATATACCGGGCCGCCTCTGTAGAAACAGAAGGTTCCGGACTTTTGCGATATGATAAATGTACCCCACTGGGGGATATCCATTCCGGTTCCGTCAAGTTCAACAACTTTACCGTCCCTGTATGTAAAGTACAGATTATCGCTTACGATCATTCCGTCAGTGTCTATTATCAGCTCAGGGGTACCGTCCGAATTAAGATCGGCAATGGCAAAGGTACAGCCTTCATCATCAAAAGAGTATTTCTTATCCGAAACTACTCTGTCGTATGCACTTAATGCTTCTTCAATTTCTGTGGCCGCTTCATATGTATCGTGATCCGAACCTTCAAGACACGGTACTTCAGGCAGGATCACTCCGTTCCTGATATTTTCAAATATGTACTCACACTGGTACTGCATATCAAGGTATTCATCAACACCCTGCCAGCCTCCGCCGCCCGGAAAATCCGTCGGCATAAATGCGAAATAATGATAATACCCCGTCTCACCGTCAGACGAAGGTGAGCTGCCATAGTAATGATAGTGCTCGCTCTCATCGATCATATCATCATCCCTATATGCTTCAATCGAAAACAGGAAGCCGCCGGGCTCCTTAAGATCCGGGTACAGCTCCTTAAATGACTCCATCGATTTAGCGTGATAAAAAGCATAGCCATTGTCAATATTCTTCACATTAACCTTTTCAAGATATTCATCCGGGATCCAGAAAGTCATATCCTTAAGCTCAAATTCTGTAAAGAAATCTTCGTTAGGTGCAGTGGTCATACTGTCACTGTTTTCATAATCCCTGACGTTTTCATCCGTAAACGAAAGCATGGGGATATAGAATCTCTCAGCCTGATATACATACTCCGTATCCGGATCCTCAATACTCATCGTATCGATCAGCCATTCCCTGAACTGATTGACCGTGAAGGGTTCCTCATTGATCTGCTCATACGGCGGTTCGCATTTGCGCAGATAAAAAAGTACACCGTCCTTATTCTTATCATACTCTACCGGGAAAGGATTTCCGCTCATATCCTCGGGAAAATTATTACCGTCCCACGCCTCGACACTCGCAACTGTTTCGTACTCAAGAGCATCCTCATTGTATTTCCAGATGGTATAAGGCCAGAAATCTCCGGATACACCCTGGTTTGAGTAAGCCAGCTCCTTTATAAACCCGCCCGTATAATAATTTATGAAAGGATTTGCCCCAAGCTCCTTGTACAGAGATCCAGTTGCCTTATCATAACCGTAGATCTCCTCCCTGTAGCCGGCGTGATACGTTGATATAAACCTGATATCAAGCTCAGCCTCACCGTCCCCGTCAATATCATACACGGCAAAAGTATTATCGGAGAAAGAAGAGATGTCATCCATGATATCCTCAGATACATCCGTCCCATCGGGAAGGATATGGTCTTTTCCAAATTTCTTCAAAGCATCCGTGTAGGCCTTCTTGGCCTCTTCATCAATTTCCGGGGACACTGTTTCTTTTATATTTTCCGCAAGGGATGGAATTCCTCCGTCATTACTGTCCGTTTTTATATCATCTGTTTTGCCGGCGATGTCATCATTATCATCGGTGACTTCTTCCGTTGTCTCTCCGGTTTCGTCATCTGACACCGGACCCTGTACATCCCCTGCCTCTTCGGTCATATTCGTTCCGGGTACCGGTACACTACCGGCACAACCCGTAAACACAACCGCCAAAACCGCGATCAAAAGCATCACTGTCTTAGTCTTCATACGACAAACCCTCCTACCATTACTGTTCTCAGCTTTAACAATCTGCTTTACACTACCATTTCAGAGATCAACAAATACCGGAAACCTGTTCCTAAACAGACAATAATACTCATACCCCAGCTCCTTAAGCATTGTCCCTGCCCTGCAAAAATCATAGGCAACGCTTGTCTTTGTATGTGCATCGGAGCCTATGGTAATGATCTCACCTCCAAGCTCTCTGTATCTTTTCAGGATATCCGTACAGGGATTGGTTTCATCACCCAGTTTTCGAAAGCCGGCAGTATTTACTTCTATTCCCTTGCCTCTTTTTATAAGCTGCTTCAGTATTTCATCCACCACTTCTCTGTAATCCCCGTAATTATAGAATTTATTCTTATTTGGACCGTATCTTACAACATAATCCAGATGTCCGCAGATGTCATATCCGTCAAACAGACAGATACTCTCAAGAAGTGCTTCGAAATACTTACCGTAGGCCTGCTTCTCCTCCATCCCTTCAAAGTATTCCGGAAGATATACATCCACTCCGTCAACAAGATGCTGGGAACCAATTACCATATCAAACGGATGACTGCCCACATATTCGGTATTGTGCTGTACAAGATGACGCTGGAATCCGTATTCAACACCAAATCTCAACTCCACCCTGTCCTTATAACGCTCCCTGCATTCAAGATAATGCTTATAATACGCATCCGTATCCAGCTCAAAGATTACGCCGGCATCCTTAACCTCCGGCCAGTCCTTATCCATATGCTCGGTAAAACACATATATTTAAGTCCCGCTTCTATTCCCGCCTCGATCTGTACCTCCATGGGAGTTTCAGAATCTGACGAATGTGCCGAATGTAAATGCTGGTCCGCAAATATCATATCCGGTCGCTCCTTCCTTTCACCTCAACGTGCTTAATTCTTCAAACAGCCTGTCTATTTCTTCTTCCGTATTGTTCTCATTCATGGTTATCCGGACCGAAGATCTGACAGACTTCCTGTCAAGCCCGACAGCAGCAAGCACATGCGAACCCTCATCAGCCGATGAAGCGCAGGCCGCTCCTGCCGATATGTATATTCCCTTCATTCCAAGCCTTACTATAAGCTCCTCTGCCTCAAATCCGGGAATTGTCATACTGAATGTACCCGGAAGGCGCAGGTCTGATGCTTCACTGTCAGTTCTTTTATCTGTATCGGTACATACTGCGCTGCAGCCGTTTAACGAAATCGTCCTTCCCGTATCTGCCGCGCGGGCGGCATTAAGGCAGTTCAGTCTTCTTATAAAATAATCATCAAGCTGTCTTCGTCTTGCAAGATTAACGTCCATGTTATCGGACATTTTATTTACTGCCGCCGCCATCCCGGCTATTGCCGGTACGTTCTCGGTGCCTGCTCTTCTCCCCTGTTCCTGCGAACCACCCGCTATAAGAGGCGGAAGCTTTACATCTTCATTCACATACAGAAAACCTGCACCCTTGGGACCTGAGAACTTGTGAGCACTTGCTGAGAGAAGATCGATATTCATCGCCTTCACATCTATCGGAATATGTCCGAATGAAGCCACTGCATCAGTATGAAACAGTATTCCGTGATCGTGTGCAAGCCGTCCGGCTTCAGCTATCGGCTGGATGGTACCGAGTTCATTGTTAACATGCATTACGGATATCAGAAACGTATCTTTACAGATATGCTTTTCGATTTCATTGACAGATATGTAACCATCGGCATTAGGGTTTACATAACTAATGCGAATACCTTCCCTCTGAAGCTGTCTGCAGCTTTCTAATATCGCATGGTGCTCAAACGCTGTCGTTATTATATGCGGGAAGCATTCACTGCCTTTATTATATCGCGCATACTCTCCGGCCCAGGTCGCACACTGCCGCCCCGGATACTTAAGCAGCGCAACTCCCTTAAGAGCCCAATTATCCGATTCCGTGCCACCGCTCGTAAAATATATCCCGCCGGGAGCAGCATTGATCGACCCTGCTATATCCCGTCTGGCTTCAGCCACTGCACATCGAGCTTCCTGCCCAAGATCATACAGTCCTCCGGGATTCCCGTATGCATCTTTAAGAAAAGGGAGCATCGCCTCAAATGCTTCATCGCACAGCCTCGTCGTTGCGGCATTATCCATATATATCATACGTTCACCCTGTTCTGAATAGTTACGATATGCGTATATTCGTGATCGCTACCTGATCCCCCGTTATTGACAGATATACCTTCGGAACATCAATTTTGATGATCGTGGTACTCACTATCGATATGCCCGCGTTCTCAGTCCTGACCTCGACTTTGTTTCCTTCTTTTTTTATGTAAACCGTGTAGTCCAGTCCCTGCTTATTGAGGTTCTTCCACTCATCCCAGCTTGTGAAATCATCATTCTTATTGATCAGCATACGGTTTTCTACGGTTTCATCCGATTCCCAGTTCTCACCGTCGAAGCGTACAAGAACGAATTCCTTGTAATCCTCTCCGTTTATGTGTCCGTCCTTTGAATAAAAAAGGCTCACATACGGACAATGCCATACCAGACGGGCTGTTGGCAGACTCATCGAATGGAAGGTCAGAGTCATATCTCCTTCTACCGGAATACCGTCCGTGGAAGCGGCACGCCAGCCGGCAACCTCTATATTGGGAACATCCCCCTCGGGACCACTTATAAAGCTTATCTCTTCCGCGATCCTCGGAATATAATCTGCAGCCTCCGCTTTCTCATTTCTCGATATCTGTACATTGACAATATCACACTGCTCACCTGTAAGACCGATATATGCAAACCTCGCTTTATCCGGTAATGCCATTATTATTTGGGTTGTTTTAAACTTATCGGTCACTCTGATAAGCAGATGATCCTCTATCCTTACTCCTTCGATACTGTATCTGAGCCCTTCCTTATTTGCATTAAGCCACTCATTTTTACCGGCTCTTATATGCTCAACACTTTCGGTCTTTACGTTTCTTATGCCGCCTGCGGTAACCTCCCCGTCAAGCCTGATCCTTCCGTACTCGTAATACAGAAGATCCTTTCCTCGTTTCTCATCAAGATATACTCTTGCATCAAGCGAATCAAATATGATCAGTGTCGGAACGCTGCTTAAGTCCTTTGCCTGCGGTCTTGTCACTGAAGTAAAGCTTATGGTAGTCATCGCGGGATTCATATATATTCCCTCCGACACATCCGCTCCGATCTCATCACAGCTAAGACCGTTTCGTCCTGCAAGCTCCTTGATCTCTTCCTTTTCCTTCATTTCATAGTTCGTATCCCTGTCTATAAGCTGAAGCATTATCTTGGCATACTCGGGATCGAACTGTGTCTCCATCCCCTTTACTATCTCCTCGCGTACCTTCTGCTGGGGTATGGGATCCCTGTAGCTTCTCTTGGAGGTCATTGCATCATATGCGTCTGCGACAGCGATTATCCTTGCGATCCTTGGAATATCCTCACCCTTAAGCCTATCAGGATAACCTTTTCCGTCATACCTTTCATGATGATGGTTGGCACCTATGCTGAGATAAGGTGATTCGCTTATGCTCGACAATATCTGCTTTCCGATGACCGGATGGGATTTGATCACATCATATTCCTCATCCGTAAGCTTCCCGGCCTTATTTATGATATGATTGGGCACACCTATCTTTCCCACATCATGAAGCAGGCCGGCGAAATATACCTCCTGGCATTCCTTTTCATCCATGCCTGAGGCTTCCGCTATTTTCCTTGCATATTCCGCAACACGTGCCGAATGGCCGTGAGTATATGTATCCTTTGCATCTATGGCATTTGCAAGAGCCTCGGCTGTCTGTTCAAACAGACGGTGAATGGCCTTCTGCTCCTGTTTGAGAAGGTCGATCTCAATATTTCCGGCCCGCGCGACAGTCTCATTCATATCCCTGATTGAAAAAAGATACAGCACTATTACCATTCCAACCAGAGAAATATTGATAAATGAAATACCATACGTAAACAGCTGTATTATCGAAGCGGCCAACAGAACAAAGGTGAACAGAAAGAGCGTTATACCCGTCATCTTTCTCAACCGGTAATAGTTCTTTATTACCACATAGAGCTCAAGAGCAAGGATCGCCACCGGAAACAGATAGCTGATCAAAAATCCCGGTGCACGCTGATACCGGTTATACTCATCAAATGTGTAATAAAAACCGGTAAACTGTGAAATGATTATAAGTATCTCGGCGATCACAAACAGAATGTCACATATCTTAAGCTGAACAGGGATCTTCTCAAACCGGCCTTCATTCAGAAGCAGATCCTTAAGAAACGCATTGAAAGCAAAGATCACAAAGGAAGTACAGAAAAAGACAACAAAATTACATACCCTGACCATTACATAGCCCTTATGCGATACATCCCCCCGGTATATATATGCATACCTGTCAAATAAGAGCAGGAACATCGATCCAAGCTCCATCGCTATAAGGCATATCTTACGCCTTTTGTCTATGGAACGTGTTATGAGCACAAACAGCGCAAGCATTCCGCATATACTGCCCAGCACCTGCAGGATATTCAGTTGGATCACTCTCAGTAGTTCCATTTACAGTTTCCCTAAGATTAATTTAGTAAAATTATATCATATATCCCTTTGCTTTTGAAACATCCATTCCCAGATTCCCATACTTCTCCCATCGGATACCGCCACCCACGAGCAGTGAGGATTTACACCGAATTCTCCGGTCATATATCCCTCGGGATATTCGGTATAACGCAGATCAGCATCTTCGGGCCGGGCAGTATCCGCATCCGGGTTATTTTCACCCTTTCCAAGCACCATCGTCACTGCTCCGGCAGGATCCCTGTCTTTAATTACGATATGGTGATCTCCCGATCCCAGCCGCTCCATTATGTCGCGCGATCCGAGATTACCCGGCTCCCTGATGCGTTCAGTCCTGTATGAGGCTTTAACGATAGTATCATCACAGGCATGGATCATCCAGAGCGGAGTATGAAGCAGATTGTCAAACTGCCAGGTTCCCGTGGCACCGCAGATCGCTACCGCACCGGCAAAAAAATCGTCATGTTCCTTAAGGAGTCTCAGCAGACCGACTGCTCCGGCACTGTATCCGTAAATGTATATCCTCTTTCTGTCTATGTCTTCTATGTTATTTATGGTATCCTCTATAAGCTTCCACAGGATATCCTTTACATCGGCCATTGCCCAATGCTTCATTTCTCCGTATTGGGGAGCCAGTACATAGCACGGATGTCTTTGCTGCATATCATCCCGCACAGGAAATGTTCCTATGTCGTGCATGGACAGCTGTATTTCATTGTCGTCGCCCGCCGCATCCGCTCCGTGTAAATATATCAGAAGCGGAAACCCGTCCGATGCCGCGGCCCTTGTGCCTTTCCTTTCCGGAGTGAAAAGCCTGTACGGCAGAACGGCGGATCCGTCCGTCATCTGTCTCTTAACAAAACGGTTACACAATTCTTCATTTCCTTCACTTGCTCTGTCCCAGTTAACGGGGAGGACCATTTTCATGATTTTATACTCCTCATATAATATGTATTGCCCCCTCAAAAACAGTCGGCGGCATATCGTCGGAACCATCCTGAATTATGCTTCGCATAATGGTTCCTCCTCAAACAATGAGGCTCATCCTCTCGGATGAGCCCTGTTATATACCTCACGTATATGATTATGATTCATTGACGCGTAAATCTGAGTTGTTGATATATCCGAGTGTCCCAGCATCTCCTGCACCGATCTGAGATCGGCTCCGTTTTCCACCAGATGTGCTGCAAATGAATGCCTTAATGTATGCGGTGTTATATCTGCTGCTATACCCGCCTTCTTGGCATAATGCTTGATAAGCTTCCAAAAGCCCTGCCGGCTCATATGCTGACCCGAACAGTTGGCAAACAGCAGCTTGGATGACTTATCCATCACCATTGCATCCCTTCCGGTTCTGAGATACCGTGTCAATGCCTCCTTGGCAGCATTTCCAAACGGGATCACCCGTTCCTTGCCACCCTCGGAACAGCTCAGATAACTCATCTTAAGATTAACATCATCTATTTCAAGATTGATAAGCTCCGTGACCCTGATTCCCGTTGCATACAAAAGCTCAAGCATTGCCTTATCTCTTATGTCCTTGGGGGAGTCACCCTTGGGCTGTTCAAGAAGTTTGACAACCTCCTCGGTTGTAAGTATCTCGGGAAACTTCTTCTCTATCTTGGGTGCCTTAAGCAATAAAGACGGATCCTTCGAAACCTTTTCCTGAGCCATTTCATAATGGAAAAAAGCCTTGATCGACGCAATGCTGCGGGATACTGTAGATGCCTTGGATCCACCGTTCTGCATTTCATCGATATATTCCTTAAGCAGCTTACCGTCAACCAATGACGGATCCTTTATACCCTTACCGCTCAGATATTCAACCAGCTTCTTAAGATCCCGTCTGTATGACTGCTCTGTGTTCGCCGATGCTTTTTTGACGTTATGTAAATAAGTTATGAAATCACTTACAGCTCGCTCCATGCAGTAAAAATACCCTTCTTCCCATAAAAAAAGCTGGGATCCTTGTTCCAGACACCAACTATTATAATAAGAATTCAGCAGAAAAGCAAATGCATTTTTCCGCATAAAATCAGTATTTTCGGGATTTTCAAAGGCCGGACGCAAGATGTTGTAAAGGTTACATAAACCAATAACAACATCTTGTAAAAAAAAAGGTTAAAAATGTTAAAAAATTAATCCGGTCATGGTATATAATGGTTTACATAATTTGTTCAACTGTTGCCTTCAGCACTTACTGCACGATATGTCATAAGCCCCGCAATTGTTTTTCCATCGACTATTTTACCGTCAACTATCATCTGTGTAAGCTCATCCATGGTGTAAGCATAAACATCTATGAATTCGTCATCATCAAGATGCTGTCCTGTTTTTGTAAGATTTTTTGCCACGTATATATCTATTTTCTCATTGCAGAACGCAACCGTGGTATACATGGTCATAAGGAAGGTTACATCCTCTTTCTTTGCATAATACCCGGTCTCCTCCTCCAGCTCACGGTACGCACAGTCATGAGTGGGCTCATCGGCAGTCTCACGGCCCCCGGCAGGTATTTCCAGAGTATACTGATCAACCGCATTGCGATACTGACGTACCATTAATATACGTCCGTCATCCATAACGGGAATGACTGCTGCAGCTCCCTTGTGCTTAATAAAATCAAAGTGCTCGATACCCCCGTCGGGAAGCTTAATGGTATCAGAGTACATATCTACTATCGATCCGTGATGCATAAGGTTACGCTCTATGCGCTCATGACGCATTAGCTTGTCTGATCTTGTTTCCGGTTTCATTGTCCTGTTTCCTTTGCTGTGTCAGTTTTTGTTACCAAATATTTCCTGCAGTATACTGTCAGTCCTTATTACTTCCTTAGCCCTCTCCCGGTACTTCTCTTCATGAAGATATACATGCCTGTGAGGCTTTATCGAGGGAGCTTTATCTATGGCTTTACAATAATCATCCGCATCAAGTCCGAGTGTCTTCACATAATCAAAGAACCCTGTATCACTCAGGACCTTACGTACCCGTTCATATCTGTGTTCCTGGACGATACTCATTATATAGGTTGCAATACCAACCTGTATGCCGTGAAGCTGAGGTCTCTCCAGCATTTTGTCAAGAGCATGTGAAATAAGATGTTCGCTTCCGCTTGTCGGCGCCGAAGAACCCGCTATCTCATTTGCTATCCCGCTCATTGCAAGTGAATCCATAAGCTCACGAAGGAACAGATCATCCTTGACTGACTCATATGGTGTTCTTACAAAGCTGTTAACGGATTTCTTGGCGATCATCATCGCAAAATCGTTAACCTTTGACACACCGCATTTCTCTTCATACCTCCAGTCAAAATTGGCGGTGATCTTCGAAAGCATATCTCCTATACCCGAAAACAGAAAGCTTTCCGGTGCTGTCTTTATCACATCCGTATCTATGGCTATGCCGTATGCTATCTTGGCAGGCATCGAGCTTCTCCTGCCGCCTACGATGAGAGATGCCGTAGCAGAGGCGAAGCCGTCTGTCGACGAGGAGGTCGGAACACTGATAAAAGGAAGGTTTTTAAGAAAGCAGGTATACTTTGCCGCATCTATGACCTTGCCCCCTCCGAGTCCTATTACCGTCTGTACCTTGTCCGGAAGATTGATCGCAAGCCTTGTCACCTCATCCATTTCCACAGAATCAAGTTCCATATACTGAAGCACATCGATCCCGGCATTGTTAAGTGATGTCAGCACCGTGTCACCAAACATATCTATAAGTCCGTTTCCGAAAAACACGGCTGCATTTGTAAAGCCGGTATCTTTAAGATATTCACCCAGCTTTGACAGCGCACCTGCCTCTATCCTGAGAAATTCGGGTATTGATATTAATGTATTGTTCAACGCACAATCCTCCTGTCTTTTTTTATTCGCATCCGTTCCATTATACCGTTGTTTACATTTTCTCCGGTGCTTCAAAGCCGAGGAGATCTATTCCGTTCTCAAGAAGCTCCAGGGTGAGCTTAAGAAGTACTATCCATCCCGACTGTTTTGTTTCATCCTCTTCACTCAATATCCTGTTCTCATGGTAGAAACGGTTGAAGGCATTAGCCACATCATAGATATAGGCACATATCTTGTGGGGTGCCAGTTCCTCATAGGCATTTACGATCATCTGATTGTATTTGACAAGCTCAAGCATCAGTGCCTTTTCCTGCTCAACCGTCACCGCATTCAGAGAGACATCACCCTCCTTACCTCCGTTCTCCCTGTATTTATTAAGTATTGACTTGATCCTCACGATCGTATACAGGATATAGGGACCCGTATTTCCCTCAAACGAAGTGAACTTATCGATATCAAACACATAATCCTTGGTGGCCTGGTTGGAAAGATCCCCGTACTTGACTGCGGCCAGCGCAACGATCCCCGCTGTCCTGCGGGCCTCATCCTCCTCCACCTCGTGATTGTCCCTTATCTTTTTGTACATCTCTTCATTTATCTCATCAAGCAGCACTTCAAGACGCATTACTCCTCCTTCACGTGTCTTAAAGGGTTTGCCGTCCTTACCGTTCATGGTACCGAAGCCGAGAAAATCAAGCTGTGTATCACCCTTAAGTATCCCTGTCTTTTTGGCACAGCGGAACACCTGAATAAAATGCATTTCCTGCCTCTTATCAACCACATAAATAAGCTTATCCGGATCAAGCTCGCGACGGCGGTATACAAGAGTTGCAAGATCCGTAGTAGTATAGAGCGAAGCCCCGTCCGATTTAAGTATCATGCACGGAGGCACTTCCTTTGTATCCGTATCCTCCTTAACATCCACAACAAGAGCGCCCTCGCTCTCATAAGCCAGTCCTTTATTCTTCATATCCTCTACCATATCCGCAATGTACGGTCTTGTATCGGATTCGCCCTTCCACCAGTCAAAGGATACGTTAAGCTTCTCGTAATTCTTCTTCAGATCCGGGATCGACACATTCATGATATGCTTCCACAGGGCTTCATGCCCCTTCTCACCCTTCTGCAGCAGAAAGGTGTCATTCATTGCCTCCTCCTTAAACGCCTCATCCGTCTTCGATCTGGCTGAAGCCGTAGGATATATTTCTTCAAGCTCCGTTATGGTAAAAGGAGCCTCCGAAGGATACTCCCCGTTAAAGTCGGGATCAAAATACGGAAGTTCCGGCTTCCGGCTTCTGAGCTCGGCAATGATGAGTCCCATCTGAAGACCCCAGTCACCAAGATGTATGTCCCCGATGACCTCATCTCCCATATAACGGCAGATGCGCTTTACGGACTCGCCGATTATCGCCGAACGAAGATGTCCTACATGAAGCGGCTTGGCAACATTGGGCCCGCCGTAATCGATCACTGTTTTCTTCGGAGAGTCATTCCTGCACACGCCATATTTATCTTCCGTACGCATCCTTTCAAGATACCCGGCAAGATATGTACCCGTGAGCTTAAGGTTCAGAAAGCCGGGTGCAGCCGCACTGACCTCCTCAAATATATCATTCCCTTCAAGGTATCCTGCTACATCTGATGCTATTGCTATGGGTGCCTTCCTGTATTCCTTTGCAGCCGCCATAGCTCCGTTACACTGGAATTCACACAGATCCGGACGGTTACTGACCGTTACCCCGGCATACTTCTCATCATAGCCCGCCTTCTTAAATGCCTCCGCGATCTCAAGTGACAATTCCTCAATTATAGTCTTCATAATGCACTCCTTATATTCTGCAAATATTTACCTTCATCACATGTAACTGACATTATACCCCATTTGTTCATAACGATTCAAGTATATTGTATGCTGTAGCTGTTCGGAACAGGCTCAATATTTTAAAATATATGTGCTTTTCTGAATATTTATTTGATATACTTTCCTTATGGATATTTATGAGATCTCATTTTATAACGAATTTAAATGTCTGATGGGTGACTGCAGGGAGACCTGCTGCCGCGGCTGGATGATACCGGTCACGGAAGAAGATCTTGACCGGTTCCGTAAGACAAAAGGGTTGTATAAGCTAAGACTCCTTAACGAAATATCGGACAGAGAGATACGATGCTTCAACAGAGGTTCGCGTACCTGTACCTTTCACACGAAGGAGGGACTGTGTTCGCTACAGCAAAGATCCGGACATGATTTTATCCCGGAAGCCTGCCGCATGTTTCCGCGCTTCTACAGAAATTACGGACCGTTTGAAGAGCACTACCTTGATCTGTCCTGTATAGGTGCGGCTTCACTGTTTCTAAAGCATTCCCATGAGCTGACGCTTACCAAAACAACCGGAAGTCCCCTGAGTGAAATGTGTACCACGAATGATGATACCGGACTGCTAAACGAACTTACCGGACTGAGGAATGCCGCCATTGAACAGCTGGCTGCCGTGACCTCCTTCGATAAACTTGAGGTTACGATCGGATATATTTATGAACAGTCGGTACAGCTGCAGGAAACCTTTCTTAATACGGGGCGTCAAATACAAAAGCGCAGGAAACTGTTTCCACCTGCTTCAGACTATTTGTCCGACATTATGTCAACCTCTTTTTACAATATACATTTAAAACAGACAAATCCCTCGTTATTTGCTCTGTGCAGATTGTATCTTAATACCTTTAAACCAATCATGGCATCGAATGATGAATGGAATAAAATGTTGG
>JAEEHY010000395.1 GCA_016281085.1 Lachnospiraceae bacterium | reverse complement strand
TATTAAAGAACGTGTCGAGCCTTATACGGATTTCAAATATAACATAATGGAGGAGACGGCTGCCGACGGAACTGTACATCAGAAGCTTACAGGCTTTGACAAGACATATGTTATTGCCAGACTTGATGTTTCACAGTTCTTTGAAGGAGACAATTCCAATAAGTATCTGCACATGAATCAGGAACAGAATATGGCTCTTATTCCGGGTGCCGGAATGGTGGCCAGCAACGGATCCAGAGGATTCATTGAACAGATGACCGGAAACATGACGGGTTCGTACCTGATCAGGGATCTTGTAGATAATGTTAAGGGTGCTGTAACTCCGTATATCGATATACTGATGTTTGCCACTGCCAAGAATGTGGCAGGAGCCGATGCCGGAAAGACCGGAGTGGCAAACGGAGACATTCCGATCCAGTTTTATGTGGATGATGTGGCTGATTATAATCCCTCACTTACGTATGATCCGATGTCAACTGATCCAAACCATACGAAGAATGTGCTGGCTAAGTTTTTTGATGCCGCAAAGGTTGCGGCAAGCAGCATATCACACTATCTGATAAAGGGTTCCGACCTTGCTCTTGAGGTGGAGGTTGAAAACTCGGGTGGAGAAAACAAGGATAAGGGTACCACATACTGGTCTCTTAAGAAGGCCTTTGAGAACCCTTATTATGATCAGGAAGCGGATAAATCTCCTGATGATGAAGGCTGCGGAAGGACCTTAAAGCTTATAAGCGAGGTTGCGGTCACTGACGGACTCACACTCAAGGGTACAGATGCAAACAATTTAAGGAAACGTACTCTTGATGTAAACACCTTTGACGTTCAGGTTGCAAGCAATACCACGACGGACAAGAGTACATATTCGGATGGTTTTGATCTTGAAAACGCATGGCTTACCATAAAGGATAGCAGCAATACCACCGGTGCGGAAATGGCTATAGGCAATAATGCCCGGTTTACCATCGGTCAGGGTGCCAAACTCTTTATTGATGAGACATGCCAGCTTGAGGTTGAATGGGACGGCGCTACTACGACCACACCGGGCAAAACCCCCGATATCTTGAATAACGGATTTCTGGATCTGCGCGAGGGCGGTGAGATAGTAAACAACGGTATCATAACCATTGAAGGCTTTGAAGGAAAGCCTCATCAGGCCGGGCAGCAGGTTGATGACTACAAGGGCTGCGGCGAACTGACTATAGAAAAAGGGGCAACCCTTACAAACAACGGCTGTATCATGATCTACGGCAAGATGTATAACCTTGGAACGCTTGTGAACAACGGCAGATATGATGACATCATATTGTCCAATGATCCGGATAAGGGCGCATTTGCATATCACAGGGGTATAGTGATCTCATGGAAGGATGACGTGACCCAGCCTAATGTATATCCCGGTGAATTGTACAACGGACAGGACAGAGACGGAGTGATCTACGCTGAAGCACTGCTTCTTAACAACGGTGATATCCTTCTGGCTCCGGGAACCATTAATAACTATGGAAAGATAGAAAACCTTAATGGTGCAAATATATATCTGGCTGATGCAACGGAAGCGATCATACCCATCGAGCCCACTCCTGAAGCACCGCTTGTAGAGTCCAAGCGTATTACCCTTGATAAGCCTGTGGGCAGTTATATCAATAACTACGGTGTCATTGAAAATGCCGGCGGGATAAGGAAGGCTTCGGTTCCGATAAATGACAATACAAGCCTTGGCTCGCTTACTGTCTTAAACGGAGAATATTCGGGACCTTCAGCTGTAAATAACTACGGAAGTATCATCAATATTGATAATTCAAAGTCAGAGACCGGCAGTTCAACTTCATTGGAAGAGATCACGAAGCTCTGTGCCGGAAACGGACAGAAGATAATAGTACCCTTCCCCGGTGGAATCATGATCACAGGAGAGACAACTGCAAAGAAATGCTTCAGACTGTTCCTTTATGACGACGGATCATTCAGATTCATTCTTGATGACGGTACAGTCATAAGCGGAAGCTACAGGTTCGTTAACAATACCATAGTATTTACGCTTTCAGACGGCAGTGAGATCAAGCCTGATATTGAAAAGAACGGTGATCTTTTATACAGCTTCGCCACTTACGGGGGAAAAGATGTCTCGTTTGCATTGAAGGCCGATACTGTGGGAATGATCAGCGGAGCATATGTAAATAAAGTCAGAGTAAAATTATAGTAGCAAGATAAATAAACAAAGGAAGAGGGGGAGCCCCCTCTTCACAACATACAGTAATTCAAATATGATGTTAATCGCGACAAAAACACATAGGAGAATTCAGGAAATACGGTATGCCGGAATTGTATGCCAAAGTGCCCAGAGATGCCCTTTTAATGACTTTGTTTGACAAGAAACCTTCAAGTATCATCGACATCAACAAGTATCTTACCAAAAACAGGATGATTCCCTTAAAAACCACCGGTGTTCAAGAGTAAGTCATAGGAGAGCTTCAAAATCAGTCCCTGTAAAATAATGTGTGGACCTGCGCAAAAGTTCCTCATAAAATGTGTA
>JAEEHY010000394.1 GCA_016281085.1 Lachnospiraceae bacterium | reverse complement strand
GGCATCCCGTTCTTTGTCAGCGGTAAGTCATAAGGAATCCTCCCACTTCATGGGTCCCTCCTTATGACAAGTCGCTCGTCGCATTTGAAATCATGACTTCGTCATGATGCTCCTCGCTCGCAGACGGAGGGATTCGAACCCAATTTAGCCGATTTTTCAAGAACATAGCAAATAACAGTGTTAGAGCCGTCAGCCCAGTAAAATCAAGGCTTGACGGCTCTTTTCACGTGAAAATATTTACACTATTTAGAGTGGATTTATACCCCGAAAAAATCGTTTGTGCACACGTTGTGCACATAGGCTTATATCTTAAATTCTCTTATTGTTTTCCGCGGACATTCACACAGATAGGCTGTCATATTCATAACAGATCCGTCCGCTTTAAGCACCACAACCGGGCTGTCATCAAAGCTCATATTCTTACTGTTTCCAAAAATATAAGCGTTCTCCGTTTCCTCGCCATTATCAATATCAGGATCACAACCTTTTGCAATCTCTATTGCTTTCTTTTCGTCTATCATACGCGCCACCATATGCCCTGTTTTTGTGTTTTACCCGTCAATATACATTTTATCATCTAATACCAAAACCGTCAAAATAGTCCTATCTGCGTTTGCGTCAAGGGCATTAAAACAGCGACCGGCATAATGCCGGCCGCCTATATTATATATTTCGCATCTAAAGAATAAATATATTGAGGAGTGAGTTTATTCTAAATACCATTTTCATTTAGCTGTACGATACTTGTTATTAGTTACGTTTGGGATCTGCTTGTTAAGAAGGTGATCTACACCTTATCAGTTTCAACATGGTTGGCCTGCCTTTCTTTGTTTATCTTTATAGCGATGAAAAGATTTTTTGTAACTCTCAGCGTTGGGATGACTTAGAGCATACCCGCGCGCGCCTCTTCCTTTTGCGCAGCCTTTCATCTCAGCAGCTATCTCATCCCAGGACATATTGAAGATGTAACGATAATCTATCAACACCCTCATACCCGCGTCAGGGATCTTCATAAGATGTTTTGTGATGATCTTTTCCAGACGGATTATCTGTAAGTCAAGATCCTTTATCACACATTCGATATCATACATGGTCACAGCAGATCTTTCCTGCCTGCTGGTGTGATCCGTTGGAGACCCTATACCTTCAAAATTGTATTGTACGGCAATACTTGTTGATTTCTCCCGTACCCGCTCCAACTCTGTAAGTAGATTCTGACGCTTCGCCTTAAGATCACGGCAAGCTTCCCCGGCCTCCCAAATATCAAGGCCCTCATAACTGTGCGTGGTTTTGTTCATGATTACCTCTCTTTTTGTGCGTTATACTCTTATAGGGCTTGCACCTGTCCGGTTTATTGCCCTGTTATTCTCATCAACTACAGCCTTGAACACTTGGCGGCCGTCTATGACAACCTTTATATCCCCGCCGCGCTGATTGCTTCCGAGGGTTGCAAGAAAGTCCCGGATGTTACGCAGAAGCTGTGTCGCCTCATCGGTGTAGCCGTCCCCCTGCGCCTCTTCTCCGTTGCTTCCGTAGTAAGTCCCTCCTACCTTTGTCTTAGGCGGTACTATCGTACCCATAGCGATATCAGGAATCTCTAAGCCGCCCATAGACGCTATAGCATCCGCTATATGATCTATTATCGCGGATATCTCAGAAACCTTATCGCGGATCACGTCCAAGAACTCAACATCTGTAATATCCGAGAAGCTGAAAGAGCTTGTTGCCGTCATCCTGTCGGATAATCCGTCTGCAAGGTTGGCCGCCTCTGATAACAGTGACTTCTCACCGGTCTGCAATCCTGCTTCAAGACCTTCATCAAGGAATATACCTATCTGCTCCCAGATCTTAGACGGGGAATTGATATCGAATGCGTCTTTTACTGTCCTTGTGAGGTTTTCCGCTGCATCACTTACCCATTCCTTAACCTTTTCCCATTTTTCCTTTACACCGGAAAAGAATCCTTCAATAAGATCCGTACCGATAGATGACCAGTCAAGCCCCTTAAGGTATGCGCCCGCCTCATCTATCTTACTCTGAACCGTAGACCTGATACTTTCAAACTTCTCTTCCGCGGATGACTTCATTGTTTCCCAATGCGTTACCGCGTTCTGCTTCATAGTCTCAATGGAGCTGCCTACGTTCGTCTTGATATTGTTGAATGCGGTTGTTGCATCCGTTTTCATGTTGTTAAGGGCTGTACCTACATTCTGCTTTGTTTCGTTCCATTTGCTTACAACGTCCTGCTTGATATTTGAAGCCTTAGAGCTTATATCAATCTTGATATCGTTCCACTTGCTCTGGATATCCTGCTTAATGGAAGCCATAGCACCGGCAATATCAGTTTTCATCTGTTCCCATTTATCATGGGTATCCTGCTTCATAAGTCCAAGCGCAACGGATACGTCAGTTTTCATCTGTTCCCATTTATCAGACAGATCCTGTTGCATAAGAGCCAGGGCACCGGATGTATCAGCCTTCATCTGATCCCAACCGGTTACGATATCCTGACCCATAAGAGTAAGCGCACCGGATACGTCAGTTTTCATCTGTTCCCATTTATCAGATATATCCTGCTGCATAAGAGCCAGGGCACCGGATGTATCTGTCCTTGCGTTTGCCCATGCTGTAGAAATGCCCTGCCCCAAGTCCTCAAACATAAGCCTAAGAGCGTCAGCCCATACAGCAACATTACCCGCAAAGTCCTCTGATCCGTCCCACATCTGGTCAAAGAAGCCGCCTTCACCGAACCAATGGAAATTCTTATACATTTCCGCTGTGAGCTTGTCACCGTCAAAAGCTTCGATCATGGGACCTATGATATAGTTGTCAATGAGCTTTCCAACCTCCCCGCCTATGAACAGTCCCGCAAGAGCCGCAAGGAATATCTGTCCAGCAGATACGGCAAGCGGCGCAACCTTCGTTGTAAGGAATGATCCTATAGTGCTGAATATGGTTGAACCGGATACAGTACTTACAATATTCGCTCCAAGCTTCGGAAGGGCAGTCTTAACAAGATACTCACTCAATGCCGCCGTAGCAAGCCCGAATGCCGTTTTAAGCAGCCCATACGCCGCAAGCATAAGTGCTGTACTCCACCCGTGATCTCCTTCAAGGAAACCCTTTATAGCCCCGCCGAGTGCATCAACAACTATCTTTCCGACCTTCGCCAGAATACCCGGCCAGTCTATGTTGCCAAGCATTTCCCCGACCTTTTCGCCCAGCGTTTTCCAGTCAAGTGTACCAAGCCAATCAAGGAACTTCATAAGAAGATCTGAAAGAGTGCTGCCCAGCTCTCCAAGGTCGATTTCCTTAACGGTTTTGTTGAAGCTCTCCGCGATCTTGCCGCCTATCTCTTTCCAGCGTGCTTCATCCGATATGAAGCCCTTAAGGAACTTGATAACGCCGTCCACGCCCTTAACAATAGTCTCAGACAGCTTATCCCAGTGGATATTGCTCAACATATCTATCAGGGCAGCCCCTATCGTTGCGCCCCAGTCGAACATATGCGGCAAAGACTCTTTGATGAAGCCCCACGCCGTATCAATAGCAGCGTTGAACATACCGGAAAAGAATCTTGCGGCCTGATCCCACATATCCTTGTTTTTAAATATCGCGTCTATGGCGTTGGCAAACCCTTTGCCCAGGTTGGCAAAGTTATATGTTTCAAGGAAGGTTGCTGCAATATCGAATACCGCCGCAAGTCCGTCTGAAATAGTCTTGCCTAACAATCTCCAATCAAATTTATCTGTAAGGCCGTTAAGGATCTGTGCTATTCTCTCAGCCCACTTTACACCGTTTGGCCGCAGTGTGTTGTTGATCCAATCATCAACCTTCTTCAAGGCAGCGTTAAGGCCGTCCGCGATAAGCTCACCGATACCGTACCAGTCACCCTGGTTGAATGCGTCCTTGATCTTGTTTATCCAGTCGCGGATCTTCTGCGGTAAGAGATCATCAAGGGGTATATCCTCATACTGGATACCGCCGCCCGCAGCTCCACCGCCTCCACCGGCCGCGTCCTCATTCTTATTCTGGCGGGTAAGCTCATCCCATCCGTACAGCTCCGCGTTAAGCTTCTTCTGTTCCTTCGCGGCCCCTCCGGTTGACTTCGCATAGGAATCCATACCTTTTTTAGCGACTGTAACCGCAGTTTTGCCCCTAAATGCTGCAAAAAGTGCATTTATAGCAGTCAAAGCAGTGTTTATAAGGCTTATTATCCGCGTGATAATCGGCTCCAATACCGTTATCAGGTTTCCGAATACCGCGGCTATGTTGCCGGATACCTGTGTCCCTGCATTCTTGATATTTGACATTGTCTGATTGAATGCAGTGGAATACCGCGCAAGGGCCTGTATACCTTCGCCTATATCCTTTGTAAGCAGTGATATGAATGCTGACTTAGCCTTAGACAGCATCATTGTCTTAAGGGATGTAAGCGACTGCGTGAGAGCCTTGACAGCGTTGTTAACATTGAGAGTGTTGACCCTCATCCCGCGCAGTGAGTTTGTAATTAACTGGAAGCCTTTGCTTCCCACCTTGCGCAGTACAGATCCCATTTCCCTGACGGTTCCCGTAACAAGTTTAAGGATCACGTTACCGGCACCGAACCTGTTAACGGAAGCGGCTGCCTCATTTCCTGCGGCTTTTACTTCAAGCAGTCGGCTTTCAAGGTCCTGTATCGTTTGTTCTGTCATCCGGTATTCTTCCGTATCCATACCGGACATAACACCGCGACCGGAAGCCTTAAGCTCTTCCAGCTTCTTCTTATATTCCTCCATGCGCTGTACTGTGCGCTGGATCTGTTCCTGTAGCTGTATGAATGTTTCACTTTCCTGTGATACACCCACGCTTTCAAGTCTTTCCTGCGACTCAATCAGCCGGTTATAGCTCTGTGTAGCTTCTTCCAGCAGCTCTGTGTACGTTTTGAACTCTTCTGACTGTACCGTGGTGCTGCCCAGGGCTTCAAGTTTGCTTCTAAGCTCTGCGATCTTGTGAGATATGATCTCAACATTATCCTCAAACCTTGCAACCTGTCCCTGATTGCTGAACCCCTGCGCCGCCGCAGTGCCTAACCTCATCAACCGGTCATGCAGACCCATCACAGATCTTTCAAGGGATAAGCACTTTGAAGCCATCTGATCTGTCGTGAAGTTTTTGCCGATATTCCCGACACTGTTAGACAGGCTGTCTATAGCCTTAAGCAGCTTCTCAGATCCCCTCTCAAATCCTTTTATATCCAGTTTTGTATCTATCCTAATGGAGCCATCATAATTGTCGGCCATATTCTCACCCCTTCGCAATTACGCTTGACATTGGTTTACATAAGTGGTATCATTATGTAAACATATTATACTTTCCTGTAGCAAGGTATAAGTTGCGAAAGAGTGATCGCTTAATGCGATTGCTCTTTTGTTTTATTGTCTGTCCAAGCCCCTGTATAACAGTGGTACACCCCTATCATCAGTCACACCGTACAGTGTTTCCCTGATAACATCATCCATTGCGTCAGTTATGACTTTAACCTGTTCTGACGCGCTTCCATAGCTCTCAGAATACCCGTCATTATTGTAGGAGGAGAGAAGAGGAGCCTCCGCAAGCCTGTCCACGCTTAGAGCCACATTCGCTTTTATCATGGACATGATACACAGCTTGACCTCTTCCGGCACTGCTGCCATAGATGCAACCCGCGTATCTGTCCAGTAATCCACCCGCTTTTGTGACCGGAACTCAGCCAGGTTAAAGTCACTCTCAGACAATGTACCGCCGTATGCAAGATACTCAGCATAGGTAAGATACTTAGTCATTTTTCTGCTGACTCCCTGCGATCCCGGCCGCTATGATGATAAGAACCAGTAAAGCGGGATATATAAGCAGATATTCCCATCTACCGGTACTATTAGCCACAAAATAAGGGATGATAATGCTGCCCACACATACAATACCGAATACAAGCATAAATGCGAGTGCAGCACCCCTTGTTACTATCCTGTTAGTTTCGTCCATCCTTCTACCTCCCGAATTGTTCTTTGATTGCCTCATTGAATGTCATAAACAAAGCTGTCGATACCTGTTCAAAGTAAAATCTACCGCAAAACTTTTCACCGGTATACGAAAAAGGCTTTCTCTTCATCTTCTTAAAACACGTCTCATACACCTTGCAATGAAAAAGCTGGTTAAGGGTATCGTGGATCATGTTCTCCACCTCGGTCAGTGTAGCACTGTCCCCCGGATATATTGCATTGCCTTCTATCGTCAGTCCGTCACGGGCTGCTATAGGGGTTATCCTACTTATGGCATTTTCCATCAGCGTTTCATATTTGCGTCTGAAAGCGTAAACATCTTCCGGTCCGTTAAAGCAATATGACAACCTTATGTGTCCGCGTTCTTTGCCGTTCTCATATAAAGTACAGCGTTTATGCACCCATACGCCCATCACATCACCCCCGCAACCTTATAGTAATCGTGTCTTGCATTTATCAGATCCACTTGCTTTTCCTTCGCCGCTGCAAGCTCCTGTTCATATTTGTTATACAGTTCATAGAAGTCATCCGCTTCCGGTGCCTGCATAGCGTGAACATACAGCCACAACGCCTTGTCTGACGCACGCTTAAAATCTTCCTCTGCCTTTTTCAAAGCAGCAAGTAATTCATCCAACATATCAGTCTCCCCTTTCTGTTATGCCTTTTCTGTTATGCCTTTTTTGCCGTGTTGCTCAACTGCCTTATGATATCACTCATTAACCACTGAACCTTATCAACGCCGGTCTTAAGATCAGGGTTCTTGTTGATGATCTTCTCGTAAATCGTAACATCATCATAGGGTAGATATTCGTTTTCATCCGTGCGCGATACATATTCAACGAAAGCGTCAGCCATATCCTCATAAAACTGGTTATAGCTGTCACCCTTCGCAAGCCCATGTTCGCCCAGGGAGTTAGCCAGAACATCAACAACATGGTCAAATACAACCTCTATTGCCTTCCAGTGTATCTGTGCCTTACCGGTCTTATCTGTCGGCAATATGCTCTTTTCGGGATCATTCGGATTATATGCAAGGCTTCTCAGTCTTGCCTTGATAAGCTGTATTGCAACCGGATCATCATTGTACTCTGCAAAGAACGCTTTTAACCATTCATGGTCAAGCGCGTCAGGCTGTGTTATTCCTATCGGGGTAATGCCTACGGCCTTACACACCGTGTCAAGCTTAACGTTAAGCCTCTGTAAATAATCAACGTCCAGATTCCTTGATTCAATGTTTTTTGTGTCAGCTTCGTCAAGAGCCTGTACTGCTCCCTTGACCTCTGCGGCCATTTCTGCTTTTACGGATGCAGCCGTGTCCTTAAGCTCCTGGATCTTCTGTCCGGTTGCCCGAAACTTGTACGCGTCCGTGTAGCTATCAGCCTGAGTAATTTTTTCGCATTCCCTCTGTGCCTGATCCCGCTGCTCCCTGACACGGGCTATGTCAGATACCATGTGCCATTTAATACTGTTAGCCATCTTTAGCCCCTCCCATCTTCGTAATCTTCGCCTGTCAAGTTCTTGTATTCCTGCTTGTAAATGTAACCACAGCGCGCCATAGCATGAAGCTTTTCCTTACTCCATCCGTATTTGCCGCCGGTTGTCTGATAGAGATGATAGAAGTCAGCAGCTTTAACCTTGTTCACGTCATCCGCGCCAACAAGCGGAGTCCAGTTATCGTAAGAATCCCCGCCGGTATAATTAGCTAAGACCTTATGATAGATAGAGTCTGCTGCTATTCCCTTGTACTCATTGTCATCTACTAATGCACCATGAAATCCCATCTTTTACATCCTCCTATTATGATTATTTGCTCCATACTACAAAACAAAAACGGCACGAAAAGAACACCGGTATAATGCCGTGGTCTTTCCCTGCCGTTATTGCGTGGCGTACATCAGAATCCGGGGAGATCATGATGTTGGTACTTGCAAATATTTATATAGTACGGAGATCTGAAACATTTTTCTATCTATCTCAAAATATACCACATTATGTAAACAAAATCAAGAATTATGTCAACTTAAAATTTTAAACTGACGTAAAATAACGCTTGAACCCCGCTATTTTAGGGCATTGTATCATATTTGAAACTATTCCTCAAAGAATGCTTTAACGAATAGTTGTCCTAATAACGCCTGTCCTCCCAGGCAGATCCGCGGGTGATAGTAACGCCCTTTTTCTTCCAGCAGATAATATCAGCGTCACCCTTGTGTTTCTTCCCCCGCTGCGGTGTTACCCTCTCATATGATCCCCAGATAAGCCGCTGTATGTTGTCAACTTCAATCTTACGATCACCGTCAACGATCCTTATGATAATATCTATATACTCGACCATAAACCCCGTCCTTCCTCGCGCGCGCGACCCGTGGCACTTACACACAGGGAGTGAGAGCCACTTTATACCTCAAAAGTCCGTATAATGCCGTATTTATGCTGCTTTCCGGCTCTCACGTCCCTATTATTTTCAATTTTCTTAATACCATTCAATCACCTTAAATTCCCTTAATACCCTTAATACCCTTAATTACCTTCAATATCATTACAATTCCTTACATTTTTCTGCATTTTGGGAGCACCCATTTTTAGGTGTGTGCTCCGTGTGCCTGTCTTATATATATACTTTACTATTTAATTCTATATAATTTATATACAGAGAAAGCACACAAAGCACACATGCCTAATTTTCGGCGTTTTCTTCCTCATCAGTTAATAACCTTAATCCCATAACAAACATTGCCGTTTTACCGTTGCGCCCCGATCCTTTCGGACGCTTCTTCTTAGTATATAGCTGCTTTTCTTCCAGCCATTCCTTAAACTTAGGAAGCCCTACCGG
This sequence comes from Lachnospiraceae bacterium, assembly GCA_016281085.1. Lineage (GTDB taxonomy): Bacteria > Bacillota > Clostridia > Lachnospirales > Lachnospiraceae > UBA2868. The sequence goes on along the minus strand of JAEEHY010000394.1, from coordinate 13,358 downwards.
CTCCAATCCTGACATAGTACACCAATTCGTAAAAGCACTCTGTAGAAGCAGTAAAGGTACCTCAAAATCACCTTTTTCTGTCTTTTCTTCCAAAAACCGGCCAAATTTATCCTCTTTTTGCTTATAAGCATCTATTGCAGACTTTATCACTGCCGGTGTATCAAATCCCTCGTTCCGTATTTTATCCAATCCGTCAAGACACCAGTTCAATATACCCGACAGGCTCTCCCGGTCTTGCAGCTTACGCTTAAGATCAGGATCTCTGTGCTCTTCATCAAAATGCACCTCAAACGGTATTACCTTTACACGATCACTGTTAAATACAGAAAGATCATTCACCAGGGGTCTGTGATTAGTGTTAAAGAATAATTTGAACATCGGTATAAATTCAAAAGAACCCTCATGTAAACGCCTTGCGGTTATCTTATCCCTTCCGGTAAGACTCTTGATAAGTGAAGCATTAAGCTCCATATTGCGCGGAGGCTCAGATACACTTACAAGACGCACTCCCGCAAGCCGCGCGATATCCTCAGTGGGACCACTGCTGTTTACCAGCTTCTTTTTCATGAATGACTCTGGCATAGCTGTTATAGCGTAATCTCCCATGCCGTAAGCAATCACTTCAAGTAGTGTGCTTTTTCCGTTTCTGCTTGTGGGACCGTAATACATGAAAAGACATTCGTATCTTGTATCCCCTGTCAATGCATATCCGTGAGCTTTTTGCAAATATTCTCCACTTTCTACATCGTCATTCATGATCTCGCTTATGAATGACTCGAATCGTGTAGCTTTTGCCCCCGGATCATAAATAAACCTTGACATTTTGGTGAGCATATCATGAGCAGAATGCTCTTTCAGTGTTTTTGTCCGTAAATCAAGCGTTCCATTCTGACAGTTGAACAAATATATATTTTGATCAAATTCAATACTTTCCACCGGACATATACTCGTTGCATCGTTAAGAACAGTCATTCTTACGCCTAATTGCTGCCACTTACCATAGAACTTAAGCAGCTCCAAACGCTTCTTATCATCTGCGACAGTCTTTGTAATGTATGTATACAGAGCGTCTGCAAGGTTTTTTATCTTTTCTCTGACAGCTAAATCTCCGTTTATATCCCATTTTCGTCCGTCAAAAAAGAACCAGGTCTTACGATCCTTCACATATCGCGCCACATCACCACACACATCAATAAATAACCTTGCTGATCCTGCATCATTCATCCCATACTTTTTATTGTTAAAAGGATCAAGTGCGGTAAGCTTATCTATCAGCGCAGGATCAGGAGCGTATTTCATCCAATAGGGTGACAATACCTGCGCATACGGACGCGTAAGTGCGGGAAATACCTGTCTTTCAAGCTCATTATCCGACAATGGTACTGCACTTCGATCATTCTCCTCACTTAACAGCTTCTTGATTCCTTCATCACTAAACCCCTGCGTCTTAAGCGAAAATGCTGCGCTGATAAGTGTGCTGACTCTTGATCCTTCTTCAAGCTCTGGCATTGTAAATTTAGGCTTATAGTCTCCGCTGATATCATTTTCGTCTGAAAAGAAGTAAAATGCAGCAGCATTTACATCCAGGTCAGCTATTCCGTATATTGTCGGATTAAAAAGCCATTTGTATTCATTACCGTTTACTATTGATCCAGGTGCAACAACATAACTTGCCTTACTTAAAAAATCTACACTTTTTTCATACCTTTGTAGTCGCCGCTCAACAGGAGCCTTTATCCTCCTGTATTCCTGTAATCCTCCTGACCACGTTTCTACTGTAGCCGTTGTGACAAAATTTCCGTGACGTGCTTGCCAATCCTTACGAATTTCCAACCCCTTCTTACCATTTTTGATATCATAATCAAATACGATAAGCCCACTTGGTTCTGTTGCTATTGCAATATTGGCATCCGGCCACTTATCCCACCACTTTTCAATTTGTTTTTTATCATTGGAGGAGTTTTGCTTCCAACTTTCTACTAACTGGCCGTCCTTCGTTCCGTTCTTAACAGGGAAAATATAAAATCCTAATGATATAAGGAACAGAGCCATATCTTTTTTTGGCATCACACATCCACCTCCCCGCCGGGTGTAAGATCAACACTGGCCGTTCCGGTAAGAAGCTGCTTTGCGACCTCATAGCCCAACATAAAGTAGTGTAGGCCCGTCTCATTCTGATAGTTAGCAATAAGAGCCGTTATATGATCCAACTCGTCACCTTTCATAAATTTAAGAACCTTTGCGTGTCCTCCTAAATTCATGATAATCTTATCCACACCAGGACACTTTTCCATTTCCTTAAGTAAAGCATTTTGATCCTTAAAAAGATGCGGCTTACAGGCTAAGAGACCGTTTTTATACCATGAAAAAGCAATTGTGTCCTCTAATTCATTTCCGGCCTTCCTCATTTCGGTATCGTCAATGCGATCCTCAATAGCCTCACCATTGATACAACTCCAAAATAAATTTTCTACCATCTTGTTTTTCATTATCTCCATACCACCTTTCTATTATTTGAATGTTTTGATATATGCGCTGTAAGCCCGGATAATCGGTCTATCAGCAGTACGATCCTTAAAACTGTTGTGACGTGCTATGATACCGCGTGCGTCACTGTCTGAATAATTACGGTTCCGCAGGAACTCATAAAAAGAAATAGGTCTTTCACTCATGGATCACGCCTCCTAAACATAGTGTCTTTTCTCTTCTGGCATTTTCAGAAATTCATAAATATTGTGAAGATCCCGTACTCTGAATAGCTCCGGCTGTTTCCATGCCTTATAGAAGTTACCGCAGGACATACCGGAATGAATCACTGTATCACCTCTTGATACCCCTCTAAGCTCTTCTTGGCTGATTATTGCAAGCCGGATATTCTGCTTGACCTGTTCAAGCCTCTGCTGTCCCGCTGATGTGCAAAGATTTGTTTTCGGCATAACCTCACCCCCTTACTACTAAATCTTCAACCTGTACGCCCAGTGCATTTGCAATCTTGCTTGCCGTATCTTTACTACATGACTTGCCATTGTAAACTGCTGATAACGTACCGCGTGAAAGGGATGCCATCTGCGATAATTCAAGCTGCTTCAATCCCTTTTGTTTTGCTATCATAACTATTTTCACCTTATCAAGCTGCATCTTTTACCCTCCTTCCGTTGTTTTTGCTATTTGATACATACATCTGCTTGTATTAAGTCTATCACTCTATTTTGTTTGTGTCAATAATAATGTATAAACAAATGCTTGTATAATATTTTAGACTGTGGTATAATTTATTTGACCAGATAAATATTTTTAGCTTTAATAGGAGGGATAAAATGACATTAGGAGAGAATATTAAGGCTTTTAGGAAGAAAAGGAAGCTGACACAATCAGCCCTGGGAGCAATGCTTTACCCTGCCATGACACAACAGCAGATAGCCCAGTATGAAGCTGGTGCACGTAACCCTAAGATTGAAACAATACAGAAAATAGCAGACGCGCTTGATACGCCTATAGAGAATCTGTTACCAGATGGACGCTATCCGGCATCTACAGACTTCTTTGATCCCGTTTTCGAGTGGATAGATCAGCATTTACCTATGGGGTACAAGCTCAGATCCGAGGACACGGATAGGCTATGGATAGAATACCCTGACGGCGGGATCTCCGTTGATATGAACATGAGCGACTTGCAGGATCTGATAAATAAGTCATTAGAATTTCTCAAATTCCAGCTTGATCCGTTTCGTGCAGGGGTTAGAATCCGGGTATAATCATATACTCTATGACAGAAGGTGATCCCATTGGATAATTAAAGGCCGCACGTCCGGTTATACGTGCATCATACCAATATTACGAAAGGAAGTGATTTATATGGCCAAAGCAACAAAGCTTGCAAGCGGGAACTGGCGCTGTGTTGCATTCCTGGGCCGTGATAAAAACGGTAAGCAGATCCGGAAATCTTTTACGGCCGCAACAAAGAAGGAAGCAGAAGCACTTGCCCGCGCCTGTGAGCTTACAGAAAAAAAGTCTATGAAGGTCATAGACGAAAAGGAAATGACGGTTATAAATGCTATTGACCGTTTTATCCTTAAAAAAGAGGCAGAAGTTGAAAAGAAAAAGATCAGTCCTTCAACCCTGCGTGGATATAAGAAAATGCGCAATAACCGTTATGATGACATAGCAAACATCCCTGTGCTTAAAATCACTGATGACATAATCAACGCATGGATTGACACTATGGAAGAGGAATATGCGCCTAAGACCTGCAAGAATACTTATTCGCTTCTCAGGTCCGCGCTTATTGAAGTGTTACCGCGCCATGTAGTTATTGATTGGAGGATAGTTTTACCCATGATACCAAAGAAAAAGGTTGTTGTACCGTTGGAAAAGGATATTCTTACTGTATTAAAGCATTTTCGCGATATGGACTATGAAATGTATAACGTATGCCTTCTTGCTGCGTTTGGCACTCTCAGACGTTCCGAGATATGTGCCCTGACCGCTGATGATATCGACCGCAAGAAAAAACTTGTGCACATCAACAAGGCTATTGTGCCGGATGATAAAAATGGATGGGTTATCAAGGGAACAAAAACCGAACTCAGTACAAGGGACGTAGTATTACCCGCATTTGTAATCAACTCCCTTCCTGAGTCCGGTAATGTTGTAAACATGACACCGGATGCCGTTACAGCAAGATTCAGCAGGTGTATAGCACATTATGATTTTCATTTTAGGCTCCATGATCTTAGGCATTATAGTGCAAGTATAATGCATGAGCTTGGTGCCAGCACTGAAACCATCATGCACCGTGGCGGCTGGTCTAACGATACAACACTTAAGGATCATTATCGCGGTGTCATGAATGAATACGATACTGCATTCACTAAGAAACTTAACAAACACTTTGAAAAGAAATTTGCTATGTAGTGCACATTTTATGCACATGATTTTTCATAAATACCGATAAAATCAGCACCTATTGAACGCAGACGGAGGGATTCGAACCCTCGTGCCCCGGAGGGCAAACGCATTTCGAGTGCGCCCCGTTATGACCACTTCGATACGTCTGCATTACGCCGGATCATATCTGACCGACCGATTAGCATTATAATATAATCATGAACCATCCGTCAACCACATTCCGACTTAACATTCTCCGGATGTATAAGTTTTGAAGAAAATTCCTGTGAATATAAACACAAGTATTCATTACTTTGTATTGTTAAAGGATTAAATATTCTATATAATATAAGCGATATCGGTTAATTCTTATTTTGCATCAAACAACAGAAATAATATCTCCTGTTCAGTTGTATATTTAATTATTTATCTCCGGAGATCATATGTACTACTCTTTTGTTATTATTGATTACGCAGCACTTATAACATTGACTGTAAGTATGTTTATTGTCGACGTACAACAGTCCGGTTACTCACAGAAGCTTATGAGCAGCCTGTGTTCATGGTGCTGTTTTATCGCATTTGGTTTTTGTGTAAAGATAACCGGAAGCGATCTGACAACACAGCTACTCGGACAAAAGATAGTGTATGTTGCGTTTCTTCATGCACTTTATTTCATGCTGCTGTTTACTTTGGATTTTTGCAACAGTAAGCTTCCCGGTCTGGTAAGTGCCATCCTGCTCATCAACAATACGGCAATGAGTGCCGTTACCCTGTTCATGGATAAGCATACACTGTTCTATACATCCTACGGACTTACAGATTACAATAATGTCCAGGTGTTTAAAGGCACTTACGGAATATTGCACACTGTATACACTTTGGAAATGCTGCTCTACTTCATTATCATGATGATATTTCTGTTAAGAAATACTCTCAGATCCAGTAAACAGGTACGTCGTTCATCAATCTTGCTGCTTATAGCCCTGATCACTCCGTTTATTTGCTATTTCTTACAGCGGATGATTGATTTTCCATTCGATCTTGCCCCAATGGGATTCATTCTTTCAGGATTAATAATGTTGGATTTGATCTATGTTGAACGAATATACAATGTCAGCGATATTGCCCGGGACTATATATTTGAAACCATGTCGCAGGCATTTATAGTCACAGATGGGGAATACCGTTACAAGGGCAGTAACAATCTTGCCAAGCTGATGTTTCCTGAACTCATACATGCAAGTCAGGATGAGGATCTGTATTCCATTTCTTTCAAATTCAGACAGATAGTAAACGGCGATATCACAGAACAGATCAATTTCGAAGGACGTATGTATGAGCCGTCTGTCAAAAGAATAACAGAGAATAATACAATAGCCGGTGTAGTCATCAGCCTAAATGATGTCACTTCACAATATGAATACAAAGCACTCCAGGACAGCTACCGTGAAGAACTGCAGGCAGAGGTTAATAAACAGACTGAATATGCAGAGCAGCGACATAAGAAAGTGGAAGAGATGTCGGTCCAGCTGGTTCAGACACTTGCAAATGCGATAGATGCGAAGGATAAATACACAAACGGTCACTCTTCAAGAGTTGCCGAATATGCAGTAAGACTGGCTACATCCATGGGATGGAAAAAGGATGATGTTGATATACTTCGATATGAAGGCCTTCTTCATGATATCGGTAAGATAGGTATTCCGGATGTAATACTTAACAAATCCGACCGACTGACTGAGAATGAGTTTAATAAACTGAAGTCTCACGTAAATATAGGCGGAGACATAATGCATGATGCCTCCACTCTTCCCGGTGCCGAAAATGTTATACGCTATCACCATGAACGATATGACGGAACGGGATACCCCGATGGACTTAAGGGAGATCAGATTCCGGTAGATGCACGAATAGTATCGATAGTTGATACCTATGATGCAATGAGTTCAAACAGAGTATATCGTAGAGCTCTTCCAAAGGATGTTATAAAGAGGGAATTGCTCAAGGAACGTGGAAAACAGTTTGATCCGGACATACTTGATAAATTCATATCTCTGTTTGACAGAGGTCTCCTTGATGACGTGGCACCGAAAGACAACGGCTGGTTTGACTAAGATCATAAAAATGTTATACTATATGTAATGACATTCCCATCATTAAAATAAGAAAGGAGCATTCATGGAATACGCACAGTTACTTGAAAGCAGAAGAAGCATAAGGAAATTCAAGCCCGGAATGAAGATAAGTGAAGATCAGATCAAGGAAATGATCGATGCGGCCATTCAGGCTCCGACATGGAAGAATTCACAGACCGGACGTTACTATGTGGCATTAAGCGAAGAAAAAATGAATTTTATCAGGAATCAGTCACTGCCCTCATTCAACGCATCCAACTGTGAGAATGCCGTTGCTATCATTATAACGGCTTATGAAACCAAACGTTCTGGCTTCGAGCGTGACGGAAATCCCACAAACGAACTCGGTGACAAGTGGGGCGTTTATGATCTGGGTCTTCAGAATGAAAATCTCATACTTAAGGCAAGGGAAATAGGCTACGATACGCTCATCATGGGCATAAGAAATGTAGATGTGCTTAAGAGCGAATTCGAAATACCGGAATCACAGGAGATAGTATCCATCATCTCAGTAGGTGTTCGGGAAGCAGACGCTGAGAAGCCTAAAAGAAAAACACCGGATGATATCACCAGGTTCTTCTGACCAAAATATTTAAAAGGTTCTTCACTGAGTGGAGAACCTTTTTTCCTATTTTTTCCCGTTTTTCTTTTTCACTGATCTTTTATCCGGTGACTGCTTACTTTTATTACCGGTATGTCTGCCATCCTTCTTTTTTACCGAATAACCGAATTTGCCAAGCTTCCTGCCCAGAGCATAATATTCACCATGCGAATAGGTTATAAGACCACAGGCCTCAAGGGCGAACCTGCCTTTTTCATCCATATATGCATCATCAACCGTAACTCCCACGACCTCTCCGATAAACATATCATGTGAACCCAGCTTCTCTGTCTTTACGACTCTACAGTATATATTTACCGGGCTTTCGGCTATCGCAGGTGCACCAATAAGCTCTGATGTATACTCTGTCAGCCTCATTTCCCTGAATTTATCGTGATCCCTGCCCGATCTCACTCCGCACCAGTCACAGGCCTTTGTAAGCTTATCAGTAACCAGATTGATCACAAATTCTCCGCTGTCTTCAATTATATCATGTGAATATCTCTCAGGTCTTACGGATATGGACACCATTGCCGGATCCGAACAGACCGTGCCCGCCCAGGCAACAGTTATTATATTTGGCCTCTCATCCCTTCTTTTACAGCTTACCATAACCGCCGGAACCGGATAGAGCATATTTCCGGGTTTCCACAGCTGTTTACTCATATCTTCCCCTTCTTTCGTTCATGTATCCATTAAACAACGTCTCTTTATCTGTCCTTGATTTTGAGACCTCTCAGATACTCCTTCTGTTCCGGTGTTATCCTGTAGCTCTCAACGGACTTCTGTATAGCTTTATTATGGGTCCATGAAGATAAACGTTTATTTTCTATAAACGGAAGCACCGTTTCATACTGCTTGGCAAGCGCCGTTGCGAAATACCATGCGATCATCATATTGATGTAGTATTCTTCCGACCTGACTGAAGCTACCATCTCAGGATACTTCGTATCATAATCCTCGTCCAGAAAATGCTCCATCAGCATTCCTATCCCGAATCTTACCGTATAAGTATCTTTTGAACCTAACCAAAGCTCTATGTTTTCAAGAAGCTCTTTTCTGTGCTTCTTAAATATCTTCGGAGACATCTGATCGCAGGTAGCCCAGTTATCGACATATGGCAGGAAGCGTATCACTTCACTTATACAGCTCTCATAATCCTTTATTCCCGAAACAATAAAGGCATGAAGCTGATTTTCATCAAAATACATATGCGGCAGATCATCAAGAAAAGCGGATATATCCTCTCTCTTGAGGAGCTGGCCCGCATATTTCCTAAGCTGAGGAGTTCTCACACCGATAACCGTATCCGGTTGTGCGGTAGGAATGAGCTTAGCCTGAAAATCCCGGTACTTCTCATCCTGCATCGCAAACAATTCTTTTCTTATTTCATCAATTATCATAACCTTAAGCTCCTCTTATTTATATAAGGCTACGGATCCCTTATGACGGTTCTCAGCTTTCATAATCTGCTTTACATAACCTGTTTACTGTCTACACCGCTAAGATCAAATTCAGGTATAAATGTTTCATCCGCCGAAGCCTTATCCTGAATGTATCCCTCTGTCACGCCTATACTCTGTGCATACCTGACAAGACTTCTGTATTCGCTCTCACTGACGGGCCGGTCTATCATATGATAGGCTTTAAGTTCTTCATTCGGCACGTACTGGTTCATAAGGCTTATAAGTATCCTGTCTTCATATCTTTCATGCAGATACTTAATGATCATTTTGGCCTGGATCACCATTCCCGGCATAAGAAGATGCCTTACAACAACTCCTCGTTTAAGCATCTTTCCCTCATCTGTTTCTTTAAACACACATTCCGGCTGCTGTCTTACCATTTCATCTATCGATTTTTTACATATTTCGGGATAATCAGATGCATTACTGTACCTTAATGCATCTGCAGCCCTTATATATTTCATGTCCGGCAGGTAAATATTGATAAGTCCTTCCAGACTCTTAAGGCTCTCCACATTTATGTATCCTGATGTATTAAGGATAAATGGCAGATCAAAACCTTTTCTCTTAGCTCCCTCTATTGCCATCCTTACAGACGGAATATAAATATCAGCAGATACAAGATTAATATTTTCGGCTCCCTGCTCCCTAAGCTCAAAAAATATCTCAATAAGCCTTTCAACGGTTATCTCTTTTCCTATTCTGCCCCTGCTTATATCCCTGTTCTGACAGAAAACACAGCTCATATTACATCCGGTAAAAAATACTGCTCCCGACCCGTGTATTCCGGAAATACATGGTTCTTCCCACATATGAAGAGATGCTCTTGCTATCCTTATCCTGTCGCTTTCCCTGCAATATCCATGACTTTTGTTTCTGTCTGCAGAACATCTTCTCGGGCACAGCATGCAGTTGCCGTATTCCCTTATCATATTTCTTTCTGCAGTTTCTATATTTATTTCAGCTGTCATTTCCCCGAAAGCACCTTGGCAGCATATGAGCATACAGGTATCACCTTCATACCTTCCTTCTCAGCTGCCTCTAAAAGCCTGTAAACCAGTCTTTTTGCAATACTCTTGCCTTCATATTCAGGTAAAACCTCTGTATGATAAATAGCCCATCCATCTTCAGTCCTTCTGAAATCACATTCTCCGACCTGTTTTCCAGATATATATGCCACACTTCTGCAGTTATTAAGATCAAGCTCTATAGTTGCCTCGTGTGTATAAACACAGGTTAGTGCCTTTGTAGGACATTTCTCTATCGCCTGCCATATCTCCATGGTCGGTGCCTTGGTCAGATCTATCCAGGGTCTTCTCTGAATATCAAATGTTTTCGGACTTCCTGTCACGCACATCTTGGCATGCCTGCATTTCTCCGAATCCCAGAATACCGCTATATCTCCATACTCATATAACCGATGCATTCTATTTCCTCCTTAGATTATTACTCATTCTATTTTATTACCGGTCAAACCTTCAATCCTCTGTATCGGTTTACCATGGCCCACAGCTCCTGGATCCTTATCATAGCATAATTCCCCGGAATCTGTCCCTGTCCCGATGCCGTTTCAAAACCTCTTGATGCAAGCCCTGCATACAGCTCATTAATGCATTCAGCCAAAGGTTTATTCCCGTTAAAATACTTCTCTTCCAGTTTCCTAAGCAAAGCTCCCAACAGATTTGTCTGCTCATTATCTACCACCTGTTCGACAAATCTTATTTCTACTGATTCATGATTCAGGCTGATACTATCCGTACCCGATCCCTTTACCTTAACCTTTCGGCTTTCGGTAACCTCCTTATTTGGGTAGGGAATCCTTAAATCTTCGGGAATGTTAATTTTTTCCGAATTTTCAAAAATTTTCGAATATTTAAGAGCAGCCTCTCTTGCCGTATTCGTAATATTGATCGGATTGTATTCCTTCATCTGCAAAATCGTATCAGATACTTCAAAGAAAGCTCCGGAGCTTCCCGCAACCAGAACAGTCGATATCCCACAGTTCTCATACAGGCTCCTCATCCTGCTGATAAATGGTATGATAGGCTCCTCCCCCGGATGTATTACTCTATGCATCAGCGAATCTCTTACCATGAAATTGGTAGCACTGGTATCCTCATCGATCAGCAAAGTCTTACTTCCGGCCTGCATGGCCTCCACCGTATTAGCCGCCTGTGAAGTACTTCCGCTCGCATCCTCAGTAGAGAAACATACCGTATCTCTCCCGTTTGGCAGATTCCTTATAAACGCACTGATATCCAGTTTCTTTATGCTTCTTCCATCCTCCGACCGCAGCTTCATTGCGCTGTCTTCAGTTATAACATATTCTCTTCCGTCACCCGGTATATGGTCATACACCCCTCTTTCCAGAGCCTTAAGCAGGGTGGATTTACCGTGATACCCACCTCCAACAATAAGAGTCACTCCCTTTTTCACTCCAAGACCGGTAATTGTACGGTCTCCCGGCAACTCCAGAGTAATCTCATCCTCTACTGTACTTATGAATGTCACAGCATCCTTCATCGGTCTGTCATCAACACCGCTCTTTCTTGGAAGTACGGATCCGTTGGCAACAAAGGCAACAAGGCCTTTTGCATCAAGCTGCCTCCTTATAGCCTTCTGATCATCTGACAATTCAATCCACTTCATAAGTTCTTCTTTATTTAAAGCAGTATATCTAAGTGTTTTTGATACACAGGCCGGAACATACTCAAAAAGCATCTTCCTAAGTTCCATAGCCAGTGTAGTCCTTCCTGCCGCAGGAAATCCCGCATTAAATCTGAGGATAAGGTTCCCGTTTAATGGATCGATCGTCAATGCCGATCTCTCAAGTACCTCCTGCCCGCAGGAACTTACACTCAGTATACCGCTTTTTCCCGAACCTCCGGCTTTATTACTGTATTTCTTAAGCTCTCCATGAAAATGACGAAGCAAATAATCCTGAAGCATGATCCTTCTGTTCTTTTCAACAAAGTACTCCGACGGAATTCCATGCTGTTTATCAGTTAAATGTATACTGAGTGAAGAAGGCGCAGCAAACGGATCCCCCTGCACATGGTCAATAGACAATTCATAGCCCTGAAATACATATCTTCCTTTCAGGATCTTATAAGCCGGATACGGTTTATGATCATTATCCATAAGCAATTGCTTAAGTCTTCGCATATCTGCCTCCCACTATTTTATATCAACTGATACGATCCTGCATTTACCTGCATTATCTTTAATTCCTTTTAAAACAATAACCATGCTTCCGTCTTCCATGCAGTATTCCTCGTTTACCGGTATATTTACCCCGGCAGCCGACAACTGTTTATAGAAATCCGCTACAATCCGAGGAAGTATAACAGTCTTATAATGCACAAGTTCATGTCCATTGACCCTTGCACTTATCCTGTCTTCCAATTGCTTCATCCATGGTTCCATATAATGCTCCTTTTATTCCAGGCATTTCAAAAAAAAGCCCCAAACGCCGATTTCTCAACGCTTGAAGCCTTTAAAGGTGCCAGTCGGATTTGAACCAACGATCAGGGAGTTGCAGTCCCACGCCTTACCACTTGGCTATGGCACCATATATCATAAGGGAGGACCATCGAAGAGGTGGATTCCTTATTCCCTACGCGAGCGCCCATCACACGAAGTGCGATTTATATGCGCGAGCTACCCGCAGTAAATTATATCTTTTCTTAACAGCTGACTCCGACGGGAATCGAACCCGTGTTACCGCCGTGAAAGGGCGATGTCTTAACCGCTTGACCACGGAGCCCTGGGTTCCTTAAATAAAAAAACCTGCACAAAGCCACTACATCTGCTAAGTGCTATCGCTCCATCTGCTCCACTAAGCTTCGTGTAATACCTCGCTAAGTGTCCAGACAGGCTTCTCACCAGGCTCGAAAAAACCTCGCCAAGTGTTATCGCTCCCCGAGTTGGGCTCGAACCAACAACCCCGCGGTTAACAGCCGCGTGCTCTACCATTGAGCTATCGAGGATTGGTACTAAGGAGGGACCCACGAAGTGGGAGGATTCCTTAGTGCGAAGTGAGCGCCCATCCGCGTAGCGGATCTTAAATGGCGCGAACTACCCGCATCATTATGCCTGTTCCTTGTCCTGTACCCTCAAAACCAAACACTGAAACTTTATCCTTCAACCTCTTCTTTGGTCAAGCCTTCGACCGATTAGTAACATTCAGCTCAATGCATTACTGCACTTACACCTATGACCTATCTACCTTGTCGTCTTCAAGGGGTCTTATCATTGAGGGATATC
>JAEEHY010000393.1 GCA_016281085.1 Lachnospiraceae bacterium | reverse complement strand
GCTTACATCGGTCAACATTTCAGCCTGCGGGTCGGCTTATCATGTGGGAATGGTAGCACAGTATATAATCGAGAAGCTGACAAGGATACCCGTAAGGGTCGAACTGGCTTCTGAATTCAGATACAGAAATCCCATACTGGCACCTGATTCCATAGTCATTGCGATCAGCCAGTCGGGTGAGACGGCCGATACACTGGCCGCAATAAGAGAGGCTAAGAATCAGGGCATCAGGACCATGGGTGTCGTTAATGTCGTGGGGTCAACCATCGCGAGGGAATCGGATCATGTGATGTATACAATGGCCGGTCCCGAGATCGCGGTTGCAACCACCAAAGCGTACAGTGCCCAGTTGATAGCCATGTACCTGTTCGCGATAAAGCTTGCGGTGGTACGCGGAAATATAGATAAGGACAGACAGACAGAGCTGCTTACTGAGCTTAAGACGCTGCCGGGGAAGATCGAGAGGTCACTCGAGGATAAGGAGCGTCTTCAGTGGTTCACCGCCAAGTTCTCCAATGTTCATGATGTTTTCTTCATCGGCCGCGGGATCGATTACGCTATAAGCCTTGAAGGAAGCCTTAAGATGAAGGAGATAAGCTATGTTCATTCGGGAGCGTATGCCGCCGGAGAGCTTAAGCATGGTACAATAAGTCTTGTCGAAGACGGAACCCTTATCATCGGAGTACTCACACAGTCCGATCTGTATGAAAAGACTGTCTCAAACATGGTTGAAGTAAAAAGCCGCGGTGCATATCTGTGCGGAATAACCAACAGCGGCAATTACGAGATAGAGGATACTGCTGATTTTACCGTATATATCCCCAAGACAGAGGAAATATTCGAAGCGTCCCTTGCCGTGATTCCGCTCCAGCTCATGGGCTACTACATGAGTGTCGCAAGGGGTCTTGATGTAGACAAACCCAGGAATCTGGCGAAGAGTGTTACGGTAGAGTAGAGCACTTGGCAAGGTTTTCACGAGCTTAGTGCGAACCATCTATATATTAAGGCCGCAGAAGTCACAATCTGCGGCTTTTGTGATTGTATTATTTTTGGAAAAAATTCACAAAACAAGTCAAATATGTATACAAATTGCACAAATTTAATTGTAATGACTGACTAATAATGATAAAATATAGATGTTTGGATCACCATCAGTCTACTGATGATTTGGATATGCTATCATATGAGAAAGCGGGGTTTACACTATGAGACTAAAGGGTAAAGTCATTATGCTATCGGTTGTTCCTGTCGTCGTACTTGCAATCATTTCCTGTATTATCTCCTACATAGTCGTGGAAGATAAAATAGCAGAGGAAGTGTATGCGGCACTGAGGACTGCGGCAACTGCCACAAAGGATCGTGTCACTTCGGCATCGTCTGGTGATTTTCAGATCAAACATGACAACATATACAAAGGACAGTTCAATCTGACCGTATATGAAGAGCCGTTTGACAATATCAAAGCAATATCCGAAATTGATACAACGGTATTCTTTGGAGATACGCGTTATGCCACATCCGTTGTCACAAACGGACAGAGAGCCATAGGTACCCAGGCTTCCGCAGAGATTTCCGCCAAGGTTCTTGACGGCGGGCAGACGGTTGAAACGGACAACGCAAACGTAAACGGTGTCAAGTATTACGCATATTATACACCTTTGTATCAGCCCGACGGAAGCATATGCGGTATGGTGTTTGCGGGTAAGAGCCGCGAGGCCGTACAGTCAGAGGTTTTCAGTGTGGTAAGGACGATCGTGATATCGGCGATCCTCGTATGTATCATCAGCATAGTCCTGTCATATCTTATTGCAACCGGTATCGTAAGCGCGATCCAGAAGGGCATCGATGTTGTGGGCGAAGTCAGCAAGGGTAATCTTGCCGTCCATGTGGATGAGAAGGCATCCTCAAGATCCGACGAGGTCGGTGATCTGTGTAAATATGTTGAGGAGCTTCGTACACAGCTGGCAAACATTATCGGTAAGCTCAAGACCGAATCGGGTAATCTGTATTCGTCATCCAACCGTCTGTATACGACATCACAGGATGCCAATGATGCTGTGGGCCGTGTTGAAAGGGCAGTACATGAGATAGCTGACGGAGCCACATCGCAGGCGGATGAAACCCAGAAGGCTACAGAGAATGTCATACTTATGGGGAATATGGTTGAAGAGACCAGTGCTCAGGTAGAACACCTTCATAAGAACGCAATAGAGATGCAGAAGTCATCAGAGCAGGCAAGTGCCATCCTTGCGGAGCTTGCAGCCGTTAACAGGGAAACTGTTGATGCAATTGCAGTTATCTCGCAGCAGACCAATACGACCAATGAGTCGGCACTTAAGATAAGGGATGCAACAAACCTTATTACCGAGATAGCGGATGAGACCAATCTGTTATCACTTAATGCAAGTATAGAGGCAGCCCGTGCCGGTGAACAGGGACGTGGATTTGCGGTTGTAGCGGGCCAGATCAGTAAGCTCGCCGAGCAGTCCAATGATTCTGCACGCAAGATCGAGGAGATAATCACTTCTCTGATCGCAGATTCCACCAAATCGGTTGAGACCATGAACCATGTGCATGAGATCATGACAAGGCAGAATGAGAACGTACAGCGTACCAATGATGCGTTCCAGATAGTTAAGGACGGTATCGACAGATCGATAGAAGGCGTTCAGTACATAGCGGATACAACAGCCAAGATGGATGAGGCGCGCGTGACAGTGGTCGATGTTGTACAGAACCTTACGGCGATCGCTGAGGAGAATGCTGCGGGAACCGAAGAAACCAGTGCTTCAACAACGGAATTCGGTAACATGATCGGCAACATCGAGAACGAGACAGAGGGACTTAAGAACGCAGCCAATGTCATTGAAGAGAGTGTCGGCGTATTCCAGCTGTGATAATATAGAAAGCGAATTTCATCAGAAATTCGGTATTCGTATTGGACCAGGCTCTGCTGAAAGCAGAGGCGTGTCATGCGGAACGCATGTTTTTTGGGAATGGAAAAGGATTCAATTGAAAAAAGGGGGAAAGACATCCGAACGGATGTCTTTTCTTGCAAAACAGCGAAAAATCGAAGTATTTTGACCTGTTCTGAATAGTTACACAAAATGAGGTAAATATGAGAACTATAGATATGTGTGGCAGTGACAGGGTTCTTGCCATGTATACTGAGAAGGGATACTCACTGAGACGTAAGGATATACCCGGGGTGGAGTATGGGACAAGAGTTCTTGAGGATTATGCAGGCGAAGGGCTTAAGAGAACAGTAATGGCTGACGCGGCGCATTCGGGAAGTATTCTTCTTGCAACGGATGATAAAGAAAGAGACAGGATCGTGTATAAGGATGAGAGGTTTGCGACCAGGCATGAAGACGGTTATGACGGGATGGTCACGGCTGACCCCGGTATTCTTATGTGTCTGTCGACCGCTGACTGTGCTCCTGTATATTTATATGATCCGGTAAAGCGGGTTGCGGCACTTGTTCACAGTGGATGGAGAGGTACGTGCAGCCCTGTTTCCGTTAATGCAATAAGAGTAATGGAGCAGCATTTTGGAACAGAACCGGCAAATGTCAGGGTGGCCATAGGTCCGTGTATCTGCGCAGATTGCTATGAGGTCACAGGAGAACTTAAGGATCATTTCCTGAACAGCTTCACGGAGGATGAGGTAAACAGCTTCCTTACCGGAAGAGATGACGGCAAATACAGCCTTGACTTAAGAAAAGCAATTACAATAAGTGTCGTGAATGCAGGTGTATCACCTGACAATATCATTGATACAGGCATATGTACCTATGAAACTGAGGAGTATCCTTCATACAGAAGGGCGGGTTTTTCACAGGGACACCTGCTTGCGGGTATAGTAATGTTGTAATCAAAAGGAGGAACTATTATGCGAAGAATTCAGTTAAGACTCTCTTTATTTATTTCGGTCATGCTTTTGGTTATCGCAGGAGCACTTCCTGTTATGGCTGCTGATAAGAGTGACCGGAATGAGGGTGATGCCGGGAAGCTGCGTAAGGTTATGGAAGAAGATGGTATGTATGTACAGAAAGGCTTCTTTCGTGAATTTGATACGGTAAAGCTGGCATCGGAAGGCAAGCTTCTCAGCTGCTTTGGAAACAATGCGGGTTCGGCTTACCTTGTATTCAATCTTCCGGCTGCACCGGAGCAGGATACCTCCGTGGGTTTGAAGGAACGAGGATGGCCGGACGAGATTGCCACCGAGTATGACGACCCTGAGGTAGACAATGCACCCGCCAATCCGTATTTTGCACCCGGAGGATGGGAATATAAGCTTCGTCAGGATGAGGCGATAGTACTGATAACTCCGCTCCCGGAGGAATGCAAGTACTATTCCTTTATTAATTATGTCATGTTTACAGCTGATAAGCCCGGTAAGAACTATGAAGGTTTGCCCGGAATGTTTTCCGTGGGAAACGACGAAACGGGAATATATCATCCAATCTTCGGTTCAATAGGCAATTCCCTCAATATGACCAGTATAAAGCACAGCGGAGACAGCGAATACGGTACGGAGGCTGTTATTGTGATCGGCGCCAATAAGAAGGTTACCGATATGGTTGTTAAGGATCTTGAGGCTGCAGGATATGACAGTGGCATGATCAATGTAATGCCCATTCCCTCAGGAACCTATCATATGGGACTGGAAAAGGGGGCAGATACCTTCTCCTTCCTGCAGAGAATATCACAGCCTAAGGACAAAGAGGCATATGAGGATTATCTAAAGAATATTTCCGAAGAGTCGACCGTATACAGGGTTACTCCACAAGAGGAGATTGATGAAAGTCCTTATGAAAACGAGACTGTGATCCCGAGAGGTACCGGCGAACATGAATCCGCAGGGCTTGGAAATGCGGAACAGACGCTTGATTCTATCCGGGCCGAACTGATCGAAAAGTATTCCGATGAATATGACTATGAAGAGCTGTCGACCGAAATTGCTGTTCCCGAAGGTCTTACGGCGTATTTCACCGATTTCAATGCAAAGGGTGATAATCGTGACGCCATGTATCTGATGACGCCTGAGTTCACCCTGGACAGCGATGACGATTTCATCGTCACCTACGGAGTCAACCATACCGCTGCGGGAAAGGGTATATATTCGAATGCCGTACTGTACGCAAAGCCCATGCTCAACGGAGTGACAAGCATTTATGATTCGCTGTATCAGGGCAGTGCGGTTGAATGGCTGGACAAAGAAAATAAAGATGCGGACAAATACTATGTCTATAAGATGGCGCGGACAAAGATGGATGATAATACTGCTGTTATTCCATATTCGACAGGGAATGAACAGGGTAAATTCTACGGAGTTGACAACGGCAATCCCGTGCTTGTAGCCTTCCGTTCCTATCTTGAAGATACCGGGGCCGGAGCCTCCTATTACGAGGTGGTTTATGACCGTGTGATCGTATTCCACAAGAAAGCAGAAGCTTCGGGCGATAAAGCCAAATCTTATGATCCCGAAGAAGTAAGATCACAGCTGGAAGCTAAGGATTGTACGGTTCAGAAAGGTAAACTGTACGGATTTGATACATTGAAGCTTGCATCGGAGGGGAAGCTTCTGACATGCTTCGGAAACAATGCGGGGTCGGATTATCTGATACTTGACCTGCCCGATGCTCCCGGCCAGGATGTACCCAATCCCTATTTTTCACCTGAAGGAATGCATTTCAAGCTGCGTCAGGATGAGGCGGTAGTAGTCATTACCGAACTTCCCGATCCCTGTAAATACTGGTCATTTATCGCCTATGACATGTTTAAGGCACAGAAGGAGGGACGAGACTATTCAAAGGAAAAGGGGTTCTTTTCGATAGGTGATGAAGAATCCGGTCTGTATCATACTGTTTTCGGTTCCATTGGTTCTCCTGTCAACATGCTTAATGCAAAGCATGACGGAGACAGTGCTTTCGGAACTAAAGCCGTTATAGTGATGTGTGGAAACAGTGAAACAGGTGACCTGGTTACCGAAAGTCTGGTACAGGCAGGGTATACGGAGAGAATGATAAATGTAATGGAAATACCTGCAGATGTTTATAACATGGGACTTGATAAGGGTGCAGATACCTTCAGTCTCTTTGGGCGTATTTCGCAGCCTGAAAACAAAAAGGCATATGATGATTATATTGAAGGACTGCCGGAAAATGCGACTGTATACCGTGTTACTCCCAACAAAGAAACAGAGGAAGCTCCGTTTGATCCCAAGCCCCTTAAGCCCCGCGGAAGCGGTGTACATGAAGCCGCACAGGTAACTTCATGTACAAAGAATCTTGATGAAATACGCAAAGAGATCATTGACCGGTACTCGGATGAATATGATTACGAGGAGCTGACAACCGAGATTGGGATCATAGACGGTCTTACCG
>JAEEHY010000392.1 GCA_016281085.1 Lachnospiraceae bacterium | reverse complement strand
CTATCGTTTCTCTCTGGCCCGGAAATTTTTCATACAGAAGCTCTGTCTCCAGGGCTTCCTGTAAATACTCTTTATAATCTGCTCTCTCTTCCTCATCCTTATCCTTATCCTTTATTCCCTTCTCAGGGTTACTCAACACACCTTCTGATAGGATAGGATTAGTATTGTTATACTCAGTATTATTATTATCAGTATTATTACATTCCGGTTTTCGGAACTCCTGAATTCCGCTTTGGGGAACTTCAGTATTCCGGTTTTCGGAATTCATGAATTCTGATTTTCGGAAGCTGTTAAAGTCCTTCACATATATTATTGTTGGTTTCCCAAGTCCCTGCCTCTTTCTTTCGATAAGACCGAATGTCTGTAACTCCGTAAGAAGCGAACAGGCCTTACTGTTTGCACATCGAAGAGCTTCTTTTATCCCCTTGATCGTATAATAGACATATGCATGTCCCTGCCTGTCGATCCAGTTATTCTTTATGGACAGACTTACCCTATCAAGAAAGAGGCCGTACAGCACCTTAGCATCTGTTGACAGACTGCTGAATGCAGCTTCCGTAAACAGAACCTTCGGTATCATGTAAAATGAATAGATCTCAGCCTGCTTACCATGTATATAGTCAAAATACATAGTCTTCACCTGTCCTATATGACAGGCACGCAGATCATACCCTCATCATCCGGTCTTTTTCTTTCATCTCTGAATTCTCCCATGATCTTGGCCATACACGGGAAGCAGAATGCTCTACCAAATCCATAGGGACACTCCGTCCTGCAATTCCTCGGATGCTCGACAGGCATTCTCTGCCCTATAGCCGATCTGTATATACTTCCGCTGCCTATCCTTGCAAAGCATAATCCTCTTGACATATCTTTATCCTTTACCTTTCTTTTTAACAGCAAAGGTGCCGGACTCATGATTCTTCATGAGCCGACACCTCTCCCTGTTTTCATATGTTTTTGTGCCTATACTATATGACAGTCTCCCTGTCCTTAGGTTTTACGCCCCTGTCTGTTTCCTTCCTGGGCTGGTTCGCTATCTCTTCCTTCTTTGCCTTAAGCTCCGAAAGTATAGATTTCTTCTCATCCTGCAGATCGTCCTTCCCTGAGTCTATACAGGCTTCCTTTTCTGCCTGCCTCATCACATACTTCTCTGCAAGCTCAAAAATCTTGTCCTTGCTGTCGTAATGATATACATTATCTGTCAGCTTGTCCTCGGGTTCCACCTGGGTGGCATTGACCTCCCTTACCATATTCTCAAGCTCCTTAAAATCCTTGGTATGGTCATCAGGTACGATCAGCAGTTCATGGATGCTTGACGGAAGTATGAAGAAATCTCCTCCGGCTCTTTCTGCTGCTTTATCCATGAAATCCTGATATGCCAGCACGCCTGCACCATGTGTCTTATCCTGAACGGTAGCCACATACATAACTTCCTCGCCTGTAGTAGAGGCAAGTCCCATATCCACAAGCTCTTCTATATCCTTTCCCATCATCTCAGCCATCACTTCATTCATTCCCTGGATAATGAGTGGCTTTACCTCAGGTGCATTCCTGACTGCATCATCATGAAGCTTTTCTGCAGTAATACCCATCTGCTCGATCATATGATTTGTTATCAGCACGGATGACTGCTCTCCTGTTGTATGATCGATCATGAAACGGTATACCACAGCCATATCCTCCATATTTTTATGAGGGATTCTTTCAAGGATATCCCTGTTATTCTCGGCTGATACAACCTCCATAACAAGCTTATCCTTCATCTGCTCATAATCCATGAGCGACTGAGCATCAACACGCGGTATATTGTCAAGGGCCTTTCTCACTATCTCAGCTGCCTTGTCAACCAGCTCATGAAAAACAACTCCACGCTCATGCTCATGATAAAAACGATCAACATTCAGGTTCATTCCTACGTTACTGTCTACAGGCGTGATCGTGATGGCTTCATATGACTCGTTTACCTTATTAACGGTACGAAAGTCAAACTTCAGCTCCTCACCGAAACGCTCCTTCAGATCAGACGTGAGCTGCTCCTTAAATTCATCAAATCCCATATGCAATTTTCCTCTTTCTTTCTTAATAGTAGATAATGACATCTCCGGATCGTCATCCGGTTTGTGGCAAAAAGAAAAGCGCCCACACCGGTTACGGACCCGGTACAGACGCTCTTATATATCGCCTTATTCTTTTGCAAAAGAAAATGGACTCGGCTACCCGGGAGCTTTTCCCTTGCGCTTTGTCCATTGTAAATATATCATAGGTTTCAACATTTGAAAATACCCTGCAAGTGGCCAATTAGTGGTCTCCAGGTGGTCATTTAGTGGCCATTTAGTGGCATCATTGATTTTTGAACCCGTATTCCTTACGCCTTATTATATTGCAACAAGTCTTTTTCTAATTGTTTCTACCTGCCTTATGGCATCATCGCACTGCCTCTTTGCAGTACTTATCTTGCTCTGAACGATAACATCCATCACAAACCCGTCAAAAAAGAAATCAGCAAATGTTAGGAACTCATCTATATGAATGGATGAAAAGCCTCTCACATCCCGCAGTTCTTTGCTGAACTTCTGCAGAGCATACCTTGCATCATCAATCTCCCGTTCAGCGCTTGCCATCTTGCTGTGCTTAAGGAGCCCTGTTATCATGTTTCCGCCAAATATATCAAGTATCCCCCAGGTACCGGCACTGTCAAGGCAGCGTCTGGCACTCTTTAAGTGATATATCGCATCATCTGCCGCATCTATTGCTTCATTTACTTCTCTTTTCT
>JAEEHY010000391.1 GCA_016281085.1 Lachnospiraceae bacterium | reverse complement strand
ATGATCTTGTAATAACCAGCTGGACTTCAGGACTGAAGGAAGGCACCAAGGTTATGACGGACAGCAGTATAAGCAAGGAAAATATCATTGTGGTGGTAGACTGATGAAGCATTTAACAAAAACTGCACTAAACCGTCCGGTTGCAGTGGTGGTAATACTGACCGGACTCATACTGTTCTCAATAGTATCAATTACAGGAATGCCTCTTAAGCTCATGCCCGATATAAATATGCCGGTAATGGTTGTTTATGCCACATATCCGGGAGCATCTCCCGAGGAAGTGGATGAGAATGTGATGGAGAAGATATTGGATGCCTGCTCCAATATTTCGGGACTTAAGAAAACACAGACCATGTCCTATGAAAATTATGGTGTGTTTATCATGCAGTTTAATTACGGAACTGAAATGTCCAAAGCTCATGATGACATACGTTCAAGGCTTGAAGGGATAGCTAATGATCTGCCGGAAAAGACTGACAAACCGACCATACTGGAAGTTGAAATGGATGCTTTTGATGATATGACTCTGTCCGTATCAACCGAATCAAAGGATCTTGATCTTCTGAACATGATCAACCAAAAGCTGGAACCCCAGTTAAGGAGGGCTGCCGCACTTGCAGACATAAGCATTACAGGCGGTGATGAGAAGTACATTTCTATCCAGCTGATACCGGAATATGCCAATCAGTACGGAATAAGTCCATCTTCTGTGGTTGCGGCGATCACTGCAGTTAATTACTCTATTCCGGCAGGCAGTGTTTCCTATGGAGATCAGAGGCTCAACATGGAAACCGAGGTTCGCTATGATGATATAGAGAAGTTGAGGCAGGTACCGATAACCACCTCGAAAGGTGCCGTAATACATCTGTATGATGTATGCAATATCGATTATGCCATATCTGACAAGACATCTCTTTCACGTTATGACGGAGGAGAGGACATAAGTATAGGACTGAAGAAAAGACAGTCACAAACTGCGGTCACTCTTTCAAAACAGATAAAGGAGATCATTGATGATTTCAGCGAAACCTATCCGGAGGTAAATATCCGTATTATCAATGACAGTTCCGATGAGATACTGGCAATGCTCAAATCCGTTGTTAAGACCCTGATCATAGGTGTTGCTGTCGCCATGGCAGTTATTTTCCTGTTTTTCGGAGATATTAAGGGTTCTCTGATCGTAGGTTCCACTATGCCCGTATCTTTGATATGTGCTCTGGTATGCATGTATTTTGCGGGTATTTCAATGAATGTTATTTCAATGAATGCACTCGTCATTTCCATTGGTATGATTACAGACAACGCCGTAGTCGTTATCGAGCTTTGTTTCAAGAAGCATGCGGATGAACTTGACTATAAGGCAGCGGCTTATGAGGGAACGTCGGTTGTCATTAATTCAGTGGTTGCTTCAACAATAACAACTGTTGTGGTATATTTACCGCTGGCTTTGCTTAAGGGACTTTCAGGACAGTTCTTTAAACAGCTTGGATTTACCATTGTATTTGTGTTACTTGCTTCACTGTTTTCGGCAACCACACTTGTTCCTTTGTTCTTTTCACTGTATAAGCCGAAGGAACGCAGGAACAATCCCATGTCAGTAGTTCTTCAAAAGTTGTCCGTAGTATACAGCCGCTTTCTTGACTGGATACTTAATAAAAGTGTCCTTGTTGTTGTCATATCGATAGCAATGCTGGCATCATCCATATTGTTGGCAACGGGTCTGAGGACCGAGCTTATATCGGCGACAGACGAAGGGATCGTACAAATGGATGTAACCTTCAGACCCGGGCTCAGTCTTGAAACTATTGATGAAACTGTAGTTTCACTTGAACAGTTTGTGGCAGACAGCGGTCTGTGCGATGACTACAATATAAACATAACGGAGGCATCCTCCAGTGCCACTGTCGTTGCTTATAAATCAGATGATGTCGATATAACAACCAACGAGCTTGTTGATCTGTGGAACAAAAGTCTGCTTAATTATTCTGATGTATGTGATATTACCGTAAGCGCAGGATCCTCTACCGGTATGTCTTCATTCAATATGGGTGGAGCCGAGGAATTCGATATTGCTGCAGATGATCTGCCTTCATTGAGAGCCGCCAGCCGTCAGATCACAGAAATTCTCGAGAGAACCCCCGGGATAATTTCTGTATCATCCTCTGTAGAGGGAGGCGGAGCAGGTATTAAGATAAGTGTGGATCCCGAACTTGCGCAGGCGAACGGTTTCAGTGCTTCCATGATCTCGCAGCTCATATATGTCAATATGACCGGAACAGATGCCGGTGAAGTAACTATAGATAACAATACGTATGATATCAAAGTGGAGTATCCGAAGGATTACTACCGGTCATTGGATGAAGTCAGGACAATGACTTTTATAAATTCAAAGGGTATCAATGTTCCGTTGTCTGAAATAGCAGATATCCATTTATCTCAGGCTTCGCAGACGGTTTCACGTACAGATGGAAGATTCAGTGCAGCCATAACTGCTGTCATGACCTCGGAAACCAAGGATGATATCATGGATGTTGTAAAGCCACAACTTGATGAGCTGGAGCTGCCGGTGGGTGTTAACTTTATCGACAATGCTATTCAGGATACAATGAATGAGGAATTCACAGCGGTCGGACAGTCAATAGTCATTGCCCTTTATCTCGTGTTTATGGTTATGGCCATACAGTTTGAATCCATAAGATATTCTTTCCTTATAATGTTCTGTATTCCATTTGCATCCATAGGATCGATATTTATGATGCGTGTGATGGATGTAAAGGTATCGCTCAGTGTTCTTCTTGGAATCCTGATGCTTGCGGGAATCGTTGTAAATAACGGTATTATATTCATAGATACGACCAACCAGTTCATAGAGGGTGGTGAAGAGGTTAAGAATGCTCTGATACATGCGGGGAAGGAAAGATTACGTCCTATTTTGATAACAACACTGACAACTGAATTGTCCATGATCCCGGTTGCATTCAAGTTTTCCAAGAATGCCGAGGCACTTCAGGGTATGGGAGTCGTAATTGTAGGCGGACTGTTAGCATCCACTCTGCTTACATTACTGCTTCTGCCCAATTTCTATTTGATGCTCAGAAAGCGTCCGAAGAAAAAGAAGAAAAGTGAGAAAAACAAAACTGAGACATAACAGTAGAAATTATATTAAATGAACCGGAATGAGTCAGGAGAAATTTTCTCCTGACTTATTTTTTTACAGATAATTAAGATCAAGAGAATTTTTTACCTGTATAACGTGAATTTTACTCTGTCGTGCTAAAGTAAAAATCAGTTGTTATCAACAGAAAACAGGATTTTAATTTTGTAGCCTGAAGTTCAGTTTTACTTTATACAAACCCGATCATATGTTTGGAGAAGAGGGAAAGTGGTAACAGTT
>JAEEHY010000390.1 GCA_016281085.1 Lachnospiraceae bacterium | reverse complement strand
CTGTCCCGGATTATCCGATGACCCATTGGAAGGCGTAGGTGCCGGAGGTGTAGGAGAAGAACCGCCGGGTACTATCACAGGAACTCCACCACTCCAAAAAACATTTTCCCAATCATCCTGATATACATAAACAATAACTTTGTCACCACTATTTAAAGGAAATGAATTATTCCCCCATGTTTGATCCAATATAACATGTGCGGGTTTATCGGGATCCGGAGTCTGTGTACCTGCAGGTCCTCCCGGAACCGACTTTTTCTCCCCGTTCACATCAATCGCGAAACCCCAAACTCCACCTTTAAGATATGCTATCGCATCACCAATAAGCTGCCATCCAACTTCTGATATTCCTTCACTCGTCAGCATGTTAATAGTGGCATTGTTCAAAGTCGGACCCTCTCCACTGGGAGGATCAACCGGCGTTGTTGTATTGGTACTGGTTTTCCCTACCGGCGGAATATCAAGAAAGATGGGATTGCTAAGATCACTTTTTATATATGGTTCTTCTTTATACTTAGCACCATAAATGAAAACTTGTACATTTCCCGTTCCAGGCAGCTCCTTTTCATAATCATATAGCGCTCCTGTAGATATCTTACCGTTATTACCATCCCATGTTACATTTTCAGCTCCAATGGATCCAATGGCATAATCTGTAGTTTTGTCAGCAGAAGCCACTTCAACTTCCCACATATCATATTTAATTTCTGAGATAAAATTAACTACAGTACTCCATATTTTTTTTATAACGCCCGGGTCATCAGGTAATTCGCCCTCTGTCACTGTCAAGGAAGCTTTATTGAGAGTTATATTTGTATTATAGTC
Source organism: Lachnospiraceae bacterium (assembly GCA_016281085.1). Classification (GTDB taxonomy): domain Bacteria; phylum Bacillota; class Clostridia; order Lachnospirales; family Lachnospiraceae; genus UBA2868. Next base: position 6,753 of record JAEEHY010000390.1, on the reverse strand, counting down.
GACTCCGCCACCGGAGCTGCCTTCAGGATTGCCACTCTTGGTTACTTTCAGAAGTTTGGTATTCCCGTTACCCTGACCTTCGTTTCCCTGACCGCTGCCCTCAGGATCGCCACTCATGGTTGTTCTCAGAAGATTGTTATTCCCGTTTCCCTGACCTTCGGTTCCCTGGTTGTTCTCACCTTTGGTTCCCTGATTGCCTTCATCTTCATTTCCCTGGCCGACTTCACCTTTGGTTCCCTGGTTGCCTTCATCTTCGTTTCCCTGGCCGCCTTCACCTTCGGTTCCCTGGCCACCTTCGCCTTCGGTTCCCTGGCCGCCTTCGCCTTCGGTTCCCTGGCCACCTTCGCCTTCGGTTCCCTGGCCGCCTTCGCCTTCGGTTCCCTGGCCACCCTCACCTTCGTTTCCCTGGCCGCCTTCGCCTTCGGTTCCCTGGCCACCCTCACCTTCGTTTCCATCATTTCCCTGACCGTTTTCTATTTGAGGGTCACCTTCACTTGATGCAGCATATACTCCTGTCGGAACGCTGCAGAAAATGAGAGTTGCCGTCAACAGCATTGGCAATATCCGTTTAAGCTTCTTAAACTTCATTCAACATCATCCTCCTTATAATTATTTAAAACATGAAAATACATCGATAAAAGTATCATATCCACCCAAACATGACAATTCATTATGTCTATTCGGTTGTTTTCAACGTTTATTCGGTTGTTATCTCGTCTCCTGTTTCACCCCTCTTCACCGAATAAGCACGAAAAACGACCGAATAGACAAAAACTCTGATTTCCTCAAACCCATGATGTATAATAACTTGATATACTTTGCAAACAGATATGTGTTTCGTAACCGCAGACAAATTCGGAGGATTTATGCAGCTTAAGGTAATGGTCACCGGAAAAAACACAAAGATAGCATCAGACATAAGCGAACGTCTGACAGATGATCGCGGATACATAGTCATTAAATGTCCCGCAAGCAAAGAGGCACTGTTTGACCGTGTTCCCGCTGAAATGCCGCATGTGATCATTGTATGTCTCGGAAACGAAACATGGGAAACAGTAACGGTATATGACGTTCTCAAGGAATGTACAAGGATGGGTGGAATAACCATCATCGTTATCGCAAATGAAGAGGATCAGAAGGTCTTTATCAATAATACAAAGCTTGAGCGCATGTTCTTCATGCCACGCCCTGTTTCACTCTTCGCACTCTACCAGAAGTTAAATGACATCGAAAAGATCGTGGAAGACAAGCAGCAGAACGGCTCAATGATGATCACGGAATATGTCAATCCCAATGCCGATGACACACCGCCCCGCAAGCACATTCTTGTAGTGGATGATGATTCCTCACAGCTTATGCAGATGAAGGATCACTTAAGGGAATTCTATGAGGTAACTCTCGTGCCTTCAGGTAAGGCTGCTCTTAAATATCTGTCGAAGCACCGTGTCGACCTTATCTTTCTTGATTATCTGATGCCTGAGATGAACGGGCCCGATGTACTTGAGCAGCTTCGCAGATTCCCTGCGCTAAAGTTCATTCCCGTTGTATTCCTCACAGGAGTCACCGAGAAGGATACCGTGATCAAAACGCTGGTCGAGCTCAAACCCCAGGGATATATAGTAAAGCCCGCAAAGAAGTCGGAGCTGGTAGCCAAGATCATCGATATTCTCGGCTAACCGCCGGAAATACATGAAATTATCCATAAATTATAATACAAGTACCTATTCAGAACAGGCTCAAAGGGAATGCGTACCGTAGCCTTATGACAAAAGTGCGAAAGGACAAAAATGGAAAAAGACATATTCAAGCTGGAAGAATGCGGCATTAATGTAAATCTTGGCATAGAATATACCGGCAGCCGCGAGAAATACATCCGTGCGATACAGCACTATTTTGAAGCATATGACACCAACAGGACTCGCGTAACACAGGCTCTTAATGCGATGGATCTGGAAAATTATGTGATAACCGTGCATTCATTAAAGAGCAACTCCAGGATGATAGGTGCCACTGAACTCAGCAGCGGATTTGAAGTACTGGAAATGGCCGGACGTGACGGGGATATTGCAACAGTGAAATCCGAAACCCCTACCATTCTTGATTACTATGATATTCTAATAGAAAATCTTAAAAGGTTCTGCGATTATTCGGACGACCCTGATGCCGAGATAATAACGGCAGATGAAGCACGTGCGATAAAAGATGAGCTTCTTGAAGCCCTTGATGAATATGATGACGAATTGTCTGCCAGGCTGGTTGCGAAGCTGTTTGGCTATCCGTTTGATGATAAATATCGTACCAAACTAAGAAACGCCAAAGCACTTATAGGCGACTTCATGTATGATGAAGCCGCAGATATCATACGGGAGATAGCTGCGGCTATATAAACCAATCTTAAATTAAATGTATTTACGGGAGCTCATTCATCAGATCTGCTGATCTTCTTAAGCATGTCCCTGACATGTTTCATGCGGCTCCTGCTCACCCATGACTTGATACCGCAGTCAAATTCAACCCCTATTGTCCCGGAAGCATTGATATCAAAGCTCTTAACCTTGTACATGTTGATTATCTCCGACTGGGATATCCTCAGGAAACGGCCGGGGTTGAGTGTTTCCTCCATTCCCGCCAGTGAATGCTTGACTGTATACAGCCCTTCCGCTGTCTGAAGATAAAGCCTGCGCCCCTCGATGTATACCCTGACTATATCACGCTGGGAAATGAACACCATCTTATCATACTCGTTAGCGACAATCTGAGGAAAGTCATTATCAGATGCATTCTCGATCGCATATATGATGTTCTCGACCTGCTGAGTATTGGCACGTGTTTTGATCGTAACCTTGGGGTCTATGTATTTTTCATTTATGACTACCTCTATTTCGACCATGCTTTTCATAAAGCCACCGTCCCCGGGCACCGGTTATTCCAATGCCCTTTCAAAAAAGAACACAAAATAATAATTTATTATACTATAGTGCAGGTTTTAATCCAATGGCCGATGTCTATTCGGTTGTTTTTCGTGTCTATTCGGTAAATGATCGCAGTATCATAAACAGGAGGTTCTGAATGAAATATATCCGATATGCCCTCAGCATTATGTTGGTAGTTGTCTTTTCATACATACTTATAGGGCAGCTCACATTTCCCACCAATTGCCCTGTAAACGGGATCATATGCGACACGCTTCCGGGCGACGCCTGGTATGAGATCCGCCCCGACGGGAGTCACAGACCTTTCACCGTTCCGGGCAAAACAACAGGATCCATAACACTCGGAACCACTCTGCCTGCGCAGCTTGACAGAAATGCCGCCGTTCTGTGCTTCCGCGGAACCGACATGACAATATACATTGACGGCGAAGTACGCGCACTGTATTCCGTCGCCGACGATCCCGTTCTCGGTGACCGTTCTGCCGAATGTTATGTGATGGCGTCCATTTATCCCGAGGATGCGGGAAAAGACCTTTTGGTCGAATATGAATACAACTCGGGCATGATATATGAAGTGTATATCGGAACAAGGCTAGGAATAGCCGCCCACCTTTTCAGACTGTACGGTGCGGAGGTGATCGTCGGTATCATCATACTGGCGCTTGGTCTTATCTGTTATTTTGCCACTATTATATACAGATTTATAAACAAAACTTATCTGGAGATGCAGCATCTTTCCATAGGAGTGATCCTGGGCGCTATCTGGGTCCTTTTCAATTCCATCTTCCGCCAGGTATATTCGAGAAATATATCCGTAACCTCCGATACTCCCTATCTCATGGTCATACTGCTGCCGATTCCCTTCCTTGTGTTTATCAACTCACTTCAGAACGAACGACACAGCAGGATACTTACAATTGGAGCCGTGATCGACAGCGCCGACTTTGTCATATGTATACTGCTTATGACAGTGTTCAAAGTCCCGCTTGTGAAAAGCTTCACCCTGGCTGCCGTATGCTGTCTTATAAGCATCGTGATCATGTCATATACTATCATCCATGACACCATCCATAAGAAGGTGGGCGCTTACATATACATAGCTGTAGGGTTCATAGTTCTGGCAATAGCAGCGGTATTCCAGATAACTGTATTTATGTTTGCCCACAACGGTGTTTTTTCCGGTCTGTTCATGTCGCTTGGACTTATGGGCTTTCTTATATGCGCCATGCTCCATACAATCAGACAGCTTATTCATATACGGCTTGAAGCCAACACGGCGCGCAATGCAAGCAAGGCCAAGGATGATTTTCTGGCAAATATGTCGCACGAGATAAGAACACCTCTTAACGGAATACTGGGAATGGATGAGATGATATTAAGAGAAGCGGCAGACAACAGGAAGATCACCAAATATGCCTCCGATATCAAATCCGCCGGCAACATGCTGTTGGCGATCATCAATGACATACTTGATCTTAGCAAGATAGAATCGGGTAAGGCAGAGCTTATCCTGGTCGACTTTGATATATGTTCGGTCATCAATGATCTTATTAATATAACGCGTCCAAAGGCCGCAGAAAAAGGGCTGGATTACTCCTTCTATGCGGTTCCCGGACTGCCCGCGCGCTTTAACGGGGACGAAATAAGGGTTCGTCAGATAATGCTCAATGTCATTAACAATGCCATAAAATATACTTCACAAGGCGGCGTTTCAGTGAATGTTGATATATACCGTTCCGATACCGTCCTTTCTGACACAGGTTCAGCAGAAAATGGCGACGACAAACAGACCATTCTTGTAACTGTACGTGATACGGGTATCGGCATTAAGGAAGAAGATATGAACAGACTCTTCGATTCATTTGGCAGGCTCGAGGAAACGAGGAACCGCAATATCGAAGGCACAGGCCTTGGTCTCAATATAGCAAACAGTTATATTCATATGATGGGAGGCTTTATTGATGTGTCAAGCGAATACGGGCACGGGACTACTTTCACACTGCATATTCCGTTGACGGTGACAGATCCGACACCCATTGGAGACTTCACTGACGCAATTGCACGAGTGGGCAGGGATGACTACGAGTACATACCCGAGATCATAGCTCCAAATGCCACTGCCCTTATCGTTGATGATAATGAGATGAACCTTGACGTTATTTCAGGTCTGCTGGAAAGCACCAAGATAAGAGTAAACACTGCCCTATCCGGTCCCGAAGCGATCGCCATGCTCGAAAACAAACGTTTCGATATTATCCTGCTCGACCAGATGATGCCGGGAATGAACGGAATAGATACACTTCATATAATGAAATCACGGTTTGATATGCGAGGTGTTTCTGTCATCGCCCTTACTGCGGATGCCGTATCCGGCGCCCGGGAGTTCTATCTTAAGGAAGGCTTCAACGATTATCTCTCCAAGCCCGTCAAGGTCGCAGATCTTGAGAAGACTCTGCTGAAGCATATTCCCGACAAGCTTCTTGTCAGCAGTGAGGATATAGCACGGATTTCCGAAGCTGACAGAGCACACCGTCAGACAAATATCGGGACCGATGAACCGGCAGATGTTGCAAACGACTCACCCTGCAAAGATAATACCGGACTACCTCCGATAATCATCGTAAATGCGGACAGCGCCGCACTAAAGACTGCCCGCGAACAGACAGAGAAAATATACAAAAGTACCCTCGTTACCGATGTCGACAAGGCACGGAAATATTTGCAAAAGCATGATGCGGAATATGTAATGATGAGTCGTGACGAGTTCCTGAAGCTAAAGGATAACGGATAATGCGGGCAGGCATCGCATATATACGGATCTTATCCGGTTTATCAGTGTCATTTCCTGCGAAGCATCTCAAGCTCCTTATTTATCTCACGTATCTGCCTCTTATACGTTGAATACTGGATAAGCCAGATAATAATATATGCCACGGTCATACAGACAAATGTGATGATCAGCACTACCCCGGTTCCGAACCAGCCCAGTACATAGTTAGCCACAAGAAATGAACTCATCGTCAAAAGATAATGCGATGATGTCGCTCTGACGATCCCCCAGCTCTCAATCTCATAAAAGACACTGCTGCCCATTGCAATGCCGCCGTATATCATTGAACCAACTATCTGCCTGAGCATTTCAAGACCGTGAGAATCGATATATTGCGGTCCTTCAGCGCACAGAACGATCACTACCGGAATATAAACCCCGATAAGACATCCCGAAAGCAACTTGATCAGAAAACTCTTCTTAATATCCATTACAAAATCTCCGAAACCTGTATACTACACATACAATTATATAAAGTCTGGAGGGCTTTTTCCACTTCTCTTCCTCTTTCCCTTATTACTTATCCTACCCTCTTTGTCCTTTATGACCGGTTTTCGCCATCTGACGTTTCATGAATAATATACTTCACTTCATGCTTCGAAAGATACTTCTGCGCCTTTTCTTCATCCTTAACAAATACACCCTTATATTTTTCTCCGAGAAGTACCTTGATCTCATTGAGCTTTTCTGTAGATTCACTCACAACCAAAACCACCGGACGTTCCTTGGCATCTTCTTCTGTTTCCTTCAGAAGACTCTTGTCAATATACTTTATAAGGGCTTCCTCGAGGTCCCTGTACATGATGGGCTTGCTAAGGTAATCCGTGAAGCCTTCCTCTATATATATGTCCCTCGCTCCCACAATTGCATCCGCCGTAAGAGCTATCACCGGAGTACCATCCGCAAGATGACGCTTTCGTATCTCCTCAAGCGTCTGTGTTCCGGTCATTACAGGCATCATCTGATCAAGAAGCACCACATCATACTTAT
>JAEEHY010000389.1 GCA_016281085.1 Lachnospiraceae bacterium | reverse complement strand
ATGGGATACCGTTATACAGGAAGTAAGAAGGAGAATATCCCGGAAAGGCACAATATAGGGATATTTGTAAGTGAACGGTTCATAAACAAGGATGCATATTACAGCAGGCTGTATGAAAAAACCATGATGATGCTTTCAGAGCAGAAGCAGATGGGGATGCTTGAAATAATAAGACGTGAGACTGAGAAGGAAGTACAGGCACCTGCGCTTTTAAGCTCCGGGCAGATAGAAGCGGCGATAGTTCTGGGACAGATGTCCGGAGAATATCTTAAGATGCTGAAGGATCACGGAATCCCGCTTCTGTTTATGGATTTCTATGATGAAAATATAGCTGAGGATTCGGTAATAAGCGACAGTGTATACGGTTCGGATATCCTGACGGATTATCTTATAAAGAGAGGGCATAAGGAAATTGCCTTTGTGGGCAGCATTGGCAGCACCAGCAGTATAATGGACAGATATATAGGTTATTATCGGGCGATGCTTAAGGCAGGGCTTAGTATAAAGGATGAGTGGCGTATTGATGACAGGGATGAGGAAGGGGAAGGAATAGAGCTGTGTCTGCCGGAGGAAATGCCGACAGCCTTCGTATGTAATTCTGATTCGACTGCATTCAATCTTGTGAAGAGGCTCCAAAAGGACGGATATCGTGTTCCGGAGGATGTTTCGGTTGTGGCGTTTGATAATTTTATCTATGCGGAGATGAGCTCACCTAAGATCACAACCTATGGTGTCGATACCGATGCACTGGCCAGAACGGCCATAAGGATAATTCTTGATAAACTGGCTGATCCGGAATACTCGGTAGGGCGTGTACTGGTTTCCGGAACACTGATCGAAAGGAAGTCGGTAATGCAGCTGGCAGAATAAAAAGAAAAGGAGAAAGAGGGTAATAATGGGAATAAAGTATATGGAGGAGGAGAGGCTCTTCAAGCTGGATACACGGGGAACATCTTATGTGTGTGCGGTGGTTGAAGGGTTTCTCCTTCATGCTTACTATGGTGCTGTAATAAGCGATGATGATGTAAGATATCTCATGCGTATCTATGAGAATCCGTTTACGCCGTCGAGGAATAACAGGGACAGGGGAAGCTTCCTTGACGCTGCATACTTCGAGTATCCTTCAGAGGGCATCGGCGACGGAAGGAATGGCTGTCTGAGACTGGAAACAGAAGGAGGGCACCAGGGCTGCTCTCTGAGTTATGTAAACCACAGGATATTTAAAGGGAAGACTGAGATCAGTGGGCTGCCTGCCTCATACGGTGATGAAAATGACAGTGAAACCCTCGAAATAGAACTATGCGATGAATTGACCGGGTTGGTCACGGTTTTGTCCTATTCAGTATTTGAAGGGATAGATGCCATCGTAAGAAGCGTAAGATACGAAAACAGGGGTGAGGATGTCCTGTATCTTCGTAAAGCCTTATCCTGTTGTCTTGACATGGATTGCGGGGAGTATGATCTTATCACTCTTCACGGGAGCTGGGCAAGAGAGAGACATATAGACAGGACTCCGATAGGATACGGAAGACATGAGGCAAGCTCCGTAAGAGGTGAGAGCTCTCATCAGATGCATCCTTTTATGGCTGTTGCAGACAGAAATGCAACGCAGAATACAGGAGAGGTGTACGGATTCAGCTTCGTGTATTCGGGTAATTTTACCGCAAGTGTGGAGAGATCTCAGCATAACAGCTTGAGATGTCTCGTGGGTATTAATCCGACAGGTTTTGGCTGGAAGCTTGACGGAGGGGAAGTATTTAATGCACCGGAGAGTATTATGGTGTATTCGGGCATGGGTATCGGTCATATGAGCCGTACCTTCCATAAGCTGTTCAGGGAGCATCTTATCTGCGGAGGCTGCAGGAATAACAAATATAAGGAGGCTCCGAGACCGATTCTTATCAATAACTGGGAGGCTACCTATTTTGATTTCGATACAGACAAGCTTATAGCAATAGCTAAGGAAGCATCAAAGAGCGGGATCGAGATGCTTGTAATGGACGATGGCTGGTTCGGTAACAGAAGCTCCGATAACATGGCTCTTGGTGACTGGTTTGTGAATGAGGACAAAATAAACGGAGGACTAAAATACCTGGTTGATGAGGTAAATAAGACAGGACTTAAGTTCGGCATCTGGCTCGAGCCTGAGATGATATCGCCGGATTCAGACCTTTACCGGGAGCATCCCGACTGGGCAATAGCAATTCCGGGAAGAACGGCGACGCTTATGAGAAACCAGTATGTGCTTGACCTTTCGCGTAAGGAAGTGGTGGATGAGATATACTCGCGTATTAAGTCGGTGCTGTCAAGCGCCAATATAGAGTACGTTAAATGGGACATGAACAGGGGACTTAGCGACATGGGAAGCTATGCACTTGAAGGTGACAGGCAGGGTGAACTCTTCCACAGATATGTTCTGGGTGTATATGATATGCAGCAGAGACTGCTTAATGATTTTCCCGATCTCCTGCTTGAGAACTGTTCGGGTGGAGGAGCGAGATTCGATCCGGGAATGCTTTACTACAGTCCGCAGATATGGTGCTCGGATGATACCGATGCGATCGAGAGGCTGAGTATTCAGGAGGGAACGGCCATTGTCTATCCTCTGTCAAGTATGGGAGCTCATGTCAGTGACTGCCCGAACCATACAGTGGGTCGTGTTACTCCGTTCGAGACAAGGGGTTATGTAGCTCTGGCAGGTACTTTCGGTTACGAACTCGATATTACGAGGATACCGGAGGAAGACCGGGAAATGATACCTGCTCAGGTTAAGATGTATCATAAGTATAACGGTCTGGTAAGATCCGGGGATTATTACAGGATATCATCCTACAGGGAGAACGGATATAATGACTGCTGGATGGTGGTTTCTGCGGATAAGGCCCGTGCACTTATCACATATATTAAGGTACTGGCGCGTCCTAACAGCAGAAGCGTGATAATAAAACCTCAGGGACTTGATTCCGAGGCGCGTTATCGTATCTTATGCGATAAGAGGGTGCTGAGCCTTGACTATCCGTCTGTCAAGCCATGGAGCTTCGAAGAAGCCGGTAATGAATCCGTCTGTGAAAGCGGTGTGAGCATGGGTGAAGACAGTACTT
>JAEEHY010000388.1 GCA_016281085.1 Lachnospiraceae bacterium | reverse complement strand
GAACACGTAAAGCGACCGAATAGACACGGAAAACGACGGAATAGACAAAAATCATATGAAGACATTTATAAAGCTGTAAAATATAAGTGGGAGCATATGCATATCAGAAGAAGTATGGAGAAAGAATATGAGGAAGAGACTGGTGAGTGCTTTATTGGCCTGTGTAATGGCTGCGGTTATGTCAGCCTGTGGCGGGGCAGATAAGGTGCCTGCCGCAGGAAGTGTGTACAGTACAGATAATGCTGCGGTTGAAGAAGGAACAGAAGAAGGAGCGGGAGAGGGTTCGAAAGAAAGCAAAAGTGAAGCATCCGATGCCGGAAAGGGAGGCCCGGAGGATACTGACAGTCAGGAGAACACAGCCGGGAAAGAAGATTCATTCCACATTGGTATAGTCACGGGCTCATTCGCACAGTCGGAGGATGACAGACGGGGAGCTGAAGCATTCCAGAAAAAGTATGGAGCTGATGTTGTGACGCTTGTAATTTATCCGGATAACTTCACGGAGGAACTCGATACAACAATACAGACCATTGTTAGCCTTGCAGATGATCCGGATATGAAAGCGGTTATTGTTAATCAGGCGGTGGACGGAACGACCGAGGCGTTTCGACAGATACATGAAAAACGGCCGGACATCCTGTGTATAGCAGGTGAAGCATATGAGGATTTCGCCGACATTGAGGAAACTGCAGATCTTGTTGTTAATTATGATTTCCTGAGCCGGGGATATCTTATCATACGGTCGGCGCATGAGCTTGGTTGTGATACGTTTGTGCATATATCGTTTCCGCGCCATCTGGCATATGAATCTGTATACAGAGAAGTCAACATTATGAAAGCGGCGTGTGAAGAGTTCGGTATGAAATTTGAGATGGTGGAAGCACCGGATCCAACTACCGATGTAGGAGTTCCGGGAGCACAGGCTTACATTATGGAAAAGGTTCCGGAATGGGTGGAAAAATACGGGCAGAAATCGGCGTATTTCTGCACAAATGATGCTCATACCGAACCGCTTATAAGGCAGCTTCTTGAATATGGCGGTTATTTTATCGAAGCAGATCTGCCTTCTCCGATGATGGGCTATCCCGGAGCGCTTGACCTTGACCTTACGGGGGAAGCAGGAGATTTTGACAGGATCCTTAAGAAGGTTGAGGATGCGGTAGTGAAGAAGGGCGGTGCAGGCAGGTTCGGAACATGGACATATTCATATGGCTATACTGTATCGGCAGGACTGGCCGAGCATGCAAGGAATGTGATCATGGGAGAGAGTTCTCTTACGGATATCAATGATCTTACCAAAGCATACGGAGTGTTCTCACCCGGAGCGGAATGGAACGGATCCGGCTATACTTATGAGGAGTCAGGGGAGAAATCCGATAAAACCATCCTTATATATCAGGATACTTATATCTTCGGTGATCCGGGATATTATATGGGTGCTACCAAGATAGAAGTTCCGGAACAATATTTTACACTAAAAGAGGATTAAATGATTTCGACAGACGAAAGAAATCATAATGAATATGTTCACAGAAAACACAGCATGCTGATACCGTTAATACTGCTGTTTGTATTTATGGTAGTCATGGTTGTCTATACATCGAGGCTGATCTACTCTGTTGCGGTGTCTAATTCCAATGCTGTTATAGAGGACAGGATATTGAATATATCCTCCATGATCGAGAACCATCTGAATACTGCGGAAAATGTGCTTCACGTTACGGCTGACTCGGTACACCATATGCTGATAAGCGGATCCACACCGGCCAGGATCCACGAATTTCTCGTGGAGGAGACTAACAATGTGGCAGAGCAGTTCGATGAGAATTACAGCGGGTTATACGGATTTATTATGAGCAGATATATGGACGGGCTTAACTGGGAGCCTCCGGAAGGGTATGATCCGAAGAACCGCGACTGGTATACGATAGCCAGGCAGAATGACGGTGAGGTTGTGTTCGTACCTCCGTATATAGATGCTCAGACAGGAAATATGATCGTATCGGTCAGCAGGATGCTTCCGGACAGGCAGAATGTAATATCACTGGATGTACAGCTTAAGGGAATCCAGTCGATGATGCCTGAACTTGTTATTAACGGTAAGGGTTACGGCTTTGTTGTTGACAGCACGGGACTGTTCATAGCACACGGCAATGAGTCCCTGAAGGGAACGAATATAAGCGATATGCAGGGAGGCGTGGAATACCTGAATGCCATTAAAGCAACCGGTTCGGGCAGCTTCTCATATATGTGCGATGGTGAGAAGAGCACAGTGTTTGTTAACGGGATAATGAACGACTGGTATGTGGTAATGGTGGTCGGTGATCACGAGCTTTATGAAGAAGTAACAAGCCAGTTGGCGGTTAACATAATAATCTGTACTCTGATCTTTATCATGATAACCGTTTTCTATTATACCGGCCATAAGAATGAACAGAATTATACAAAACGCATGGAGGAGATGAAGCTTGAGGAGCAGAAGGCAACGTATGAAAGAAAGGTTCTGGAGCTTGAGAAGGATGCCGCGGATGCTTCAAATAAGGCGAAGAGTGATTTCCTCGCCAATATGTCCCATGAGATAAGAACCCCGATGAATGCGATCATCGGTATGGATGAAATGATACTTAGGTCTTCGGGCGATGATAATATAAGGAAATATGCTCTTGATATTCAGAGCGCGGGCAGGACACTCCTTTCCATAATCAATGATATCCTGGATCTCAGCAAGATAGAGTCGGGCAAGATGGAACTTATTCCTGTCAGCTACGGTTTCTCTTCGGTGATGAACGATGTTGTTAATATGACCCGTAACAAGGCATATGAGAAGGGACTTCAGTATAACCTTAAGGTTGCTGAGGATATACCGTCCGTGCTGAGGGGTGATGAAATAAGGATAAGGCAGATAATGCTTAATCTTATCAACAATGCTATAAAGTATACGAAGGAAGGCAGTGTGAGCATTGATGTTTCCTTTGACAGGGAAGAGAGCAGGCTGCGTTTCGTGGTTGCCGATACCGGTATCGGCATCAAAAATGAGGATCTGGGCAAGCTGTTCAATGCATTCCAGAGACTGGAGGAGGACAAGAACAGAAATATCGAAGGCACCGGTCTTGGTCTTAACATTACCATGCGGCTCGTCAAGATGATGGACGGAAGTATCTCGGTAAGCTCCAAGTACGGCGAAGGAACCACCTTTACCGCAGAAATGGTTCAGGAGGTCGAAGATGATACACCGGTGGGTGATTTTGTTCTTAATCTTGAAAGAGCACAGGAAGCAAAGGAGGAGTACAGACCTGCTCTTGTAGCTCCGGGTGCGAAGATACTTATAGTTGATGATAACGCAATGAATCTGGAGGTCATTTCCAATCTGCTGTCTGACACCAAGATTCAGATAACCACGGCATTGTCCGGAGCGGAATGCCTGACCTGTCTTTCGGAGAATAAGTATGATGTGGTGCTTCTTGATCAGATGATGCCTGTAATGACCGGAACACAGACGCTTGAGGAGATACGAAAGCGTCATCTTGCGGATGGTACTCCGGTGATAGCTCTTACGGCGGATGCAATTGTGGGAGCGAGGG
>JAEEHY010000387.1 GCA_016281085.1 Lachnospiraceae bacterium | reverse complement strand
ACATGCATGGCTCACACTAAGCTCGAAAAAACCTCGCTAAGTGTTCTGCACAAATACATAAATTTGTAAAATATGCTGTTTACATGCAAGCATGACACATCATATTTTAAAATTTATGTGCTGTTCTGAATAGTTACATATTATTTATACTTCCCCGGATCATGAACGATCCAATTTCATTACCACATTTATTATACTTTAAACCATTCAGGCTCCCTCATACCTGTATGATAACCCAAATCACAGTAAACGTATCTTTCGTCTACTGTGATTTAAATACTGTTTGATAAATGTAATAAGTTTGTAATATTATGTTAACATAATTTGTCCCGTATGTAAACCCACTACGGACTTCTTCACAAAACTATCACAGATCACAGTTGTTAACCGTTCTCGGGAACGGTATAACGTCCCTTATATTTCCCATACCGGTAAGATACATTACACATCTCTCGAATCCGAGGCCAAATCCTGAATGTCTTGCAGAGCCGTATTTACGGAGATCCAGATAAAAATCATAATCTTCCTTCTTTAATCCAAGCTCTTCCATTCTTTCAAGCAGCTTTTCGTAATCATCCTCTCTCTGACTGCCTCCTATTATCTCACCTATACCGGGAACCAGGCAGTCCATTGCCGCAACTGTTTTTCCGTCTTCATTAAGCTTCATATAGAAGGCTTTTATCTCCTTCGGATAATCGGTTACAAACACAGGTCTCTTGAATTCCTTCTCCGTAAGATATCTCTCATGCTCGGTCTGAAGATCGCAGCCCCAGAATACCTTATATTCGAATTCGCTGTTGTGCTTTTCAAGTATCTTAATGGCATCGGTATATGTTACATGTCCGAAATCCGAATTTACAACGTGCTCCAACCTCTCTATAAGTCCTTTATCCACAAACTGATTGAAGAACTTCATCTCCTCCGGAGCATTTTCCATTACATATCTTATAATGTATTTGATCATGCTCTCTGCAAGGATCATATCATCCTTAAGATCGGCAAATGCCATTTCGGGCTCTATCATCCAAAATTCGGCTGCATGCCTTGTTGTATTGGAATTCTCGGCACGAAACGTCGGTCCGAAAGTATATATATTCTTAAATGCCATGGCATAGGTCTCACCGTTAAGCTGCCCGCTTACGGTCAGATTGGTTTCTTTTCCGAAGAAATCCTTCGTATAGTCTATTGCCCCCTCATCAGTTCGCGGGATTTCATTCATATCGAGTGTGGTAACCCTGAACATCTCTCCCGCACCCTCACAGTCACTTCCTGTGATAAGCGGTGTATGAACATATACAAAGCCTCTCTCCTGAAAGAACTTATGGATCGCATATGCTGCAAGTGAACGTACACGGAACACAGCCTGGAAGGTATTGGTTCTTGCACGCAGATGGGTTATCGTTCTTAAATACTCCATCGTATGCCTCTTCTTCTGAAGAGGATAATCCGGAGTTGATGTTCCCTCTATAATGACCTCATCCGCCTGTATTTCAAACGGCTGTTTGGCCTGGGGTGTGGAAACAAGAGTACCTGTCACTATCAGTGCCGCTCCGACATTTATCCTGTTTATTTCATCAAAATTATCAAGGCTGTCTCCATATACGATCTGCAGAGGTTCAAAAAAAGTACCGTCATTTACAACAATAAATCCAAATGACTTACCGTCACGTATACTTCTCACCCAGCCACCGACAGTTATCTTCTTATTAAAATACTGTTCTTTGTTTCTGAACAACTCTCTTATTTCTGTTAATTCCATAGTTTCACACCCTTTCTTCAGTCTTCCGTTTTAATTACTGCCTCATCTGCCAGGAACTCCTGAACCTTTGACATCAATACATATTCCCTGAATTCATCCATGTCTTCTTTCTCCATGAAATCCTCCACGGAACCGTAATCATACAACTCCACATATTCCTTCATGGCATCCGCTATCTCATCCTGTGTAAGCTCCAAGCCCTCAGCCTTGGCCAGAGCCAGAAGTACGAGACTCTCCTTTGCTCCCTTCCTGGCATATTCGGAGGCTTCCTTTTTAAACTCATCCTCTGTTATACCCATTGCCTGCGAAAGATATGTTTCCCAGTCTACTCCGTAGGCCTGTGCATATTTTTTTGCATTTTTCGTTATTGCATCAAGCTTTTCATTTACAAAATCTTCAGGCAGATCAGCCTTCAGCTCCGCATTATTGACAACCTGGTCCCACAGATCGATATACATCGCGCTGTCTGCATACTGAACTGCCGATTGTTCAAGCTCATCCTTTATGGATTCCTTATAAGCCTTAATCGTGTCATATGCACCGTTGGTAACCTTTTTTACATCTTCGTCGGTAATTTCAGGCATTGCCTTGATCGAATTAACCTTAACCTCGAAAACAACCGGCTGTCCTTCAAGACTCGGATCATTGGGATAACTGTCCGGAAAAGAAAGATCAAGATCTGTCTGTTCACCAACCTTTGCACCGATAAGCCCTTCCTCAAACCCGGGGATAAAGGTACCCGAACCTATTGTCAGATCGTATCCCTGTCCTGTTCCTCCCTCGAAAGCCACTCCGTCTTTTTTACCGACAAAATCAATATTTGCTATATCTCCCTTTTCTACCGTATCCCTGTCCGTAACCTCAACCGGCTCAAGAAAGGATCCCATGCTGTCCTTAAGCTCGGCTTCTATGTCCGCCTCAGTGATCTTGGTTGACAGCCTTGTCACTTCCAAACCCTTATACTGTCCGAGCTTAATGTAATCCGCTGGATCTATGCTGCTTATAAGACTCCCTACAGCTTCGGCAGTCCCTGTCACCTGATTACCGGATACTGTGCCTGTCTGTCCCGCACAGGCTGTAAGCATACAACCCATTGACAGGAGCAGGCCTGCTAAAATCCTCTTTTTCATAAAACTCCTCTTTCCGTAATGCTTCTTTATATATACCTTATATGTTATATCACACAAATACCACATTTTAAAGGATTTTCTGCTCTAAATGGATAATAGTAATTGCATACCGCCTGCCTGTTGTGATAGAATTAATAGGATTTACGTACCTTTGATAGTCTCATGGTTACGTATTAAACAAATGGGAGGTGTAAGACTTGTCACCGGTAACAATTACATTGATCGTTATCGCTGTCTTACTTGTAGCCGTGATTGTGGCGCTGTACTTCCTTGGCAAGAGGGCTCAGAAACAGCAGGCCGAACAGGAAGCTCAGATAGCCGCCACAAAGCAGACCTACTCTATGCTCATCATTGACAAGAAACGGATGAAACTTAAGGATGCCGGTTTACCGGCTATTGTGCTGGAACAGACGCCCAGGATCCTGAGATGGCGCAAGCTTCCGATAGTCAAGGCTAAGATAGGTCCCCAGATAATGTCTCTTATATGTGATGAGAAGATATTCGACCTTGTTCCCGTCAAAAAAGAGGTTAAAGCCTCAGTAAGCGGGATTTACATGGTTGAAGTAAAGGGATTACGCGGTGGAAATCTTAAGGCAGAACAAAAGCCCAAGAGCAAATTCAAACAGGCTGTTGAGAAGCTTCAGGAAAAGGCAGGCGCTAAGCCGATCAAATAAAAAACAGGACGGGAACGTACCGTCCTGTTTTTTCTATTCATAATCGTAATTGTTCTGAACAGTTACTCATAATCCAGCATTTCTTCCATGTTTTCATTAAGTGCCTTAAAGTAATTAAGCATCTCATCCTTAAGCTCAGGATTTCTCAATGAGAATTCAACGTTTGCCTGTATAAATCCACATTTGGTACCCACATCATATCTGTGGCCCTTAAAATCATATGCGTACATAGCCTCATCCTTGGCAAGTCTTCTTAATGCATCCGTAAGCTGTATCTCTCCGCCTGTTCCCGCATCCTGTGTTTCAAGATATGAGAAGATCGATGGTGTAATGATATATCTTCCCAGTATCGCTATATCCGAAGGAGCCTCCTCTATCGCAGGTTTCTCTACAAGATCCTTTACCTTATATACACTGTCATCTATAAGCTTACAGTCGGCAATACCGTATTTGTTAACAACCTCATGGGCTACTTTCTGTACACCGAGAACAGATGTCTTGTATTCATTATAAACATCTATCATCTGACCGATACAGGGCTTCTTTGCTACAACAACATCATCGCCGAGAAGTACCGCGAAGGGCTCATTTCCTATGAAATGTCTGGCGGTCAGTATCGCATGTCCGAGTCCGCGCGGCTCCTTCTGCCTGATATAGTGGATATTGGCCATCTCGGAAATCTTCCTGACCATATCAAGCATCTCCTGCTTACCGCTCTTTTCAAGCTCAAGCTCAAGCTCTATTGAACGGTCGAAATGATCCTCTATCGATCTCTTGTTACGTCCGGTAACTATAATAATATCCTGAATCCCGGACTGCACGGCTTCCTCAATTATATACTGGATAGTGGGCTTATCCACTATTGCCAGCATTTCCTTCGGTTGTGCTTTTGTTGCCGGTAAAAATCTTGTTCCGAGACCTGCTGCCGGTATGATCGCTTTTCTTACTTTCATAAACACCCTCCGTTTAATAATCAACTAAGTACTAATCCTTCGTTTCCGCTTCGGGACTGTATATCCATATGCAAAGTACATTCAGCCAGATGTTCGTAATTTACATCCAGCGAGTACGCTATATCCACCTGTATGCTTTCTTCATTCTCAACAACATCCACCTTGCTGGCATCCACGCCTATCAGCATACTTCCGTACGGCGTAATGTAATTGGTAATATTGCGCTTGTTTTCTTCAAAGGACATATTTACATTGGTAAATCCGCTCTTGGTAATATGGAATGCATCCTCATCGAACTTAGCCACATTCCTTATAACTTCATCCTGTCCTTCAACCACCTCATCATACAGAAGATAATGCTTGTTGTTCTTCTTATAATAGCTTCCGTTCGTAATTATCTCTATTTTATCGGATTCCTTAAACAGATCCGATTGTATGCCGGAAATCGTGATAAGAACATCCTTCTTCATATATCATTGCCTTTCCAAATCCGTAAAACACGTAATAAACACTTTCATATATCTGAACCGCCCTGCATTTCTCACAGCGGGGATCACATCCCTCTGCCCTGAACAGGACATAGAAATTTTATACTTTATTTACAGTAATTGCAAGTATAACCTTATTATTGTTCCAGCTGACTTATGATGTTCTTCTCCTGATTATCGATATGCATCTGTATCGTGATACAGGCATTTTCCGCATCACCGTCATCTATGTACTTCATTATCTTCCTGTGTTCCTCTATCAGTCTTTCATGGTTACGGCTGTCCTTGATATACTCAAGTCTGTACCTGTACATTCTTTCTGCCAGATTGTTTACCATTTGCATAAGGCGGCCGTTCTTACTTGCCCTTAGGATCACATCATGGTATTTAACATCCGCCTCTGCAATACTGGTCACATCCTTTGTCCTTACGGCCTGCTCGAAAGCCTCCTCTGCCTTATCAAGATCCTTCTTCTCATCATCCGTAATACGCTCGCAGGCAAGTGAAACAGCGAGTGAATCCAGGGATTTCCTTACTTCCAGTACATCCCTTAAATCCTGCCTGCTTATCCTTGCAACCTCTGCACCCTTCCTCGGGATCATAGTCACAAGTCCTTCCAGCTCAAGCATGCGGATCGCTTCCCTTATGGGTGTACGTGATACTCCGAGTCTTTTGGCCAGATGTATCTCCATAAGCCTTTCTCCGGGCTTAAGGTCTCCTCTTAATATACCTTGTCTTAATGTATTAAATACAACATCCCTGAGAGGAAGGTATTCATCTATCATCAGTTGAAGTTTAGGCTCTTCCATATCCCTGTAACCTCCCTTGATCAACGGTTACCCTTATTTAATGGTTCTGTAACCTCGATATCCTGTGCCTTTCCCGATTTCTTTACTGCATCCGCACCGGCAAGAGCACTTTCCTTATCCCTGTACAAACCGAACACTGTCGGACCGCTGCCGCTCATAAGCGCTCCAATCGCTCCGTTATCAAGCATTAATCTTTTTATTTCTTTTATTACAGGATATTCCTCCTGCGTGACCCCTTCCAGTGAATTACCGAGTAAAGCTGCCATCCCCTGAAGGTTTCCGTCGTTTATTGTACTTATCATGCCGTCCACATCGGGATGTATCTTATCCTCAAGGCTGTCAAATGCCGTATATACATATCCTGT
>JAEEHY010000386.1 GCA_016281085.1 Lachnospiraceae bacterium | reverse complement strand
TTTCATTGAAGACGATAAGATAGTAATCGTGGATTACAAAACGGACAGGGTGGATGACGCCGAAGAGCTGGCGGAACGTTATCACGTCCAGCTTGAATATTATGCAAGGGCACTGTCGGCAATGACCGACAGGGAGATAGGAGAACTCATCATATATTCGACTGTTCACAACTGTACGGTGAACATTCCGTGGACATAGCCCCCTGCTTTTGGCAGGTGCTTGCAAGAAACGTGATTTTTCGATACTATATAATTGTTTGGTATGATGCCAGGATTTAGGGAAACGGTATTCATAGTCTGTACTTAACGGTTGCGGATTAATAAGCATTAACGGGAGAGTCATGAAAAACAGGTTTGATACGGAAACAGTTGCATCGATCGTATTGGGAACAATGCTGATCGTATTATCCTACTTTGGATTAACTCAATATACTGCCTTGTCAGATATGTGGCTGATCCAGATATTTGCCATAGTGGTAGTGGTTATCGCTGCCGTGTACGGAACTGTAGCGGGTTTGATGATACCGCTGGCGGCTTTTCTTGTTATCAATATGGCGAATGGCGGAAGAAATACCGATACAGAAATGCTTCTTCTGATTTTTTCGGGAGTAGCTACAGGACACTACGCAGATAAATTCATGGTACGCGATGGCAGGTTTGAAGGAATGCGTCTTGCCGATTATGCAGTTGTGGAAACGGTGGTTGCCGTGTTGGCATGGGTGTGTATAGATCCGTTGTTTAACTTCTATGTAAGGTCGTGGGATCTGAGGGCCACTATGCTTTTGGGAGTGAAATTCTGCGGTATTTCGATTATCAATATGCTGTGTGTCTGTATGCCTGTTCTTCTGTTGCTCAACAATCTGTATAAGAAGTACGGAAAGATCGTTGCGGCCAGAAATGATTATTCTGAAAGAGTAAGATAAGTGGTGGTGAAGGGAAATAAATGGTTTCTGTAATTCTTAACTGGTCATATATTCTTGTCACATCTTTTATCATCGGATCATTTGTCCTGAATAAGATAAGAACAATCACGCGAAACAAAGTAAATACGGATATAAAGACTATTAATGCGGGAAGCTGTATAGTATGCGGTATTTGTGTGCTTACGGCCTATGCGGGGTATTTCAGCCTGATCACCGGTGTGGGTCTTGCGGCAAATATACTTCTTGTTACAGCATGCATTCTTATCATTGTCTTCGAACGTAGTACTGTCAGGAATATTTTGTGCAATCCGTTAATGCCTGCAAAGGATGAACATGAAAAAAACACCGGGGAGCGTAAGGTAAGGCTTAGGGTATCTGTAATGGTACACACCGTGCTTGCCGTACTTATCATTATTGTATGTGCATATTTCACGTCATGCGGCAGGTTTGCATATGATACCGGAACATATCACGCACAGAGCATTCACTGGATCGAGAGCTTCGGTGTTGTGAAGGGTCTTGCGCATATGCAGACAAGACTCGGATTTAACAGCTCGTATTTCTGCCTGTGCGCTCTGTACAGCATGCACTTTTTGGGAAGGTCGATGCATACGGTTTCGGGTTTCCTGGCGGCGTTTGTAATGCTGTATGCACTGAACGGGTGGTTTGGACATTTTGTTAAGTCTGAGGGTTCGGGGATCATGAATAAGGGACTCAGGGTAAGCGATTTCCTGTATCCTGCCCCTTTTATCTATTTCATTATTACTGCTGTGGAGATAATTTCACCGTCAACGGATCACGGTGTTATATGGCTTATTATATGGCTGTGCATAAGATGGGTGGAGATGATCGAAGAGGAAGCAGAAAACGGTACGGCTTATAAAGCCATGGAAGGATATGCGCTTCTGTGTGTTATGGCGGTATTCCTTGTGTCGGTCAAGCTTAGCGTGGGAGTACTGGCTCTGCTGGTGATCAAACCGGCAGTTGCGCTCATCCGTGAAAAGAAGATCAGGGCAATAGCGGCTTATATCATTATGGGGCTGATACTCATACTTCCGTATTTTGTCAGAAATATAATAATATCGGGCTGGCTGGTATATCCGATGCCTTCTGTCGATCTGTTCAGTGTGGATTGGAAGGTACCTGCCGAGGGTGCAAGGCATGAGGCAGATGAGATAGTGGTATGGGCAAGGTATACGAAAGATACGGCGCTTATTGACCAGAAAATAAATGAGTGGTTTCCTGTATGGTGGAGTGAGCAGGGAGCGGCCAACAGGTATCTGTCAAAAACCTCTTTTGCCGGTGCAGCCATCATGGCAGGAATAATTGTTACAGGCGGTGTTTACGGATTGTGGCTTCGTCTTACTTCGAAAAAAGCCGGACAGGTATATGAGACTGAGGGAATGTCGCTGTATTGGAATTATGTTTATTTCGGAGCAATCCTGTTGGTGAGTTACGGCTTCTTTATGCTGTCGGCGCCATCGAACCGGTTTGGATACGGATATATACTGCTTCTTCCTTTGTTTTCGGCGGGAGTCATTACTTTCCTTTTCGCAGACCTGATAAAACGGAAT
Source organism: Lachnospiraceae bacterium (assembly GCA_016281085.1). GTDB lineage: Bacteria > Bacillota > Clostridia > Lachnospirales > Lachnospiraceae > UBA2868. The sequence goes on along the minus strand of JAEEHY010000386.1, from coordinate 1,076 downwards.
ATAAAAGTCATACATAAATGGTGCATCGGATTGGCGATGCTTATCTTTGTATGCTTTGACATGCTCAAAGGAATTTACATGTTTGCAAGCGATGATGCCCATTATTTTCTTGATACAGGCATTGAGGGAGCGCTGATCGTTCAGAAGGATTATCCGCAGGCAAGATCAGTCAGAAGGGAGTGGGAAGGAATCACGATATACTATCCTGAAACAGATGGGGAACAGATATGGTATCATGATTTTCCGGCAATCCTGTACGGCAGTAATCTTGACGGGATAGAACGCAGAGGCAACAAGATAAGGGATGGATTCAGGCTTAAACAGTCCGACTGATACAATATCTTGTAAAAAAATCTGTCAATAATGATGAAATGTCTGTATTTTTCCCGTCTTTTATGTTAAGATATGATAGATTGATTGTATAGTGAACGACAAAGACAGCTTAACTTTGGAGTTACGGTTTGTTGTTGTGTATAAGGGGTTGTGGGAGAACATTATGGATTACAACAATGGAAATGATGGAAATGCACAGGGTATGCAGGGGCGTGGGATGCCAATGCAGGGCATGTCCGGGCCGAATGTAAATCAGGGACAGAGGATGCCGGGGCAGGGAATGATGCCGGGACAGGGAATGCCTCCGTTCAGAGGACCTCAGGGACAGGGACCTCAGGGTTACAACATGCAGGGCAGACAGCCGAACGGAATACCGGCCGGAGGAATGCAGCGCGGACAGGGGATGCCAATGCAGGGCATGCCCGGGCAGAATGTGAATCCGGGGCAGATGCCGCGGGGACAGGGAATGATGCCGGGGCAGAACGGAATGCCGATGCAGGGATATCCCGGACGAGGTATACAGGGAGCAGGTGGACAGGGCTTTAATCAACAGGGACCCGGTCAGCAGGGAAGATCCGTAAACAATATGAAACCGGGACAGGGGATGCCTCCGTTCAGAGGACCTAAGGGACAGGTAAATCAGGGTTACAACATGCAGGGCAGATCTGATGCGGGTGCAGCGAGACGTGATCCGGATATGCAGATGCGCAGCAGACCGGTCGGCCGAAACAGCGTTCCAAACA
>JAEEHY010000032.1 GCA_016281085.1 Lachnospiraceae bacterium | reverse complement strand
TGTCGGAATGTGGAGGAAGAGGTCCATGTTCAAGATGTTCGCATTAAAGAAGGTAATACAATGATAATTTTAAGTTTATCTCTACTGATCATCTGCAGTTATACAGATCTTAGGGAACGCGGCATCAGCCTTATGCTGCTTGCCGTATCCCTCATATCATGTATCACTCTTATGACAGGTGTTGAAATATATGGAAACAGTATGGGATTACCGGAATGGTTTATCCTGTATGAACCCAAGATGGTGAATATCTTTGCAGCATTGCTGCCCGGATTATTTCTGTTTATCGTACACAGGATATCAGAGGAATCCATCGGTAAGGGAGATGTATATGTGGTTTTTATACTCGGACTGATGCTGGGTCTGTACAATACAGGTATTCTTCTGATGATGTCGATGGTATTTACAGCTGTATTCGGACTGATTTATATGAAGCTGAAAGGAAAGGGAAGAAAGGCTGCTCTTCCGTTTATGCCGTTTCTCCTTTCCGCACATGTTGTACAGATAGTATTTATGCATATTTAAGGATGGAAAAAAATGTTTGAAAAAATGGAGAAAGGCAGCCTTACCATAGAGCTTACGCTGTTAATGCCTTTTATATTGGGATTGTTCATATTGATAATTATTTCGGGTTTCATTCTGCATGACAAATGTGTGGTAAATAAAGCATGTTTGTCGGCAGCTCTTCGCGGAAGTGAGGAGGATGAGGATGATCAGGCCATTAACAGGGCTTATGAGGCACTTGACGAAGTCATTCCGGAACATCTTATCGGGAAATGGGATTACAGTACTCAGGTTGATATAGGTGAGGATGAAGTAAGGATAACATTTCGCGGTGATACCGGGATTGGCGGAGGGCTTGTCAACAGGGTATTGTCCATAGCAGGAACAAGCCACAGCTATGAGTGCAGAAGCTGCAGATTAAGAGAAGAAGACTATTTAAGAACAAAAAAGAAATCGGGGACAGGATATTGTTTATAGAAAGCTATGATTACGGAATTAACGGAAACTATATGATACTGGACGATTCTGAGGGAGGTAGTCCCGGCACGGCCCCGGGAGAGGACAGTGGGGAGAACGGCACAGAAAGCGGCAGCGAAAACAGGGATGCCTCAACAGGCTATATTCCGCGTATGCTTGTTGAGAATCATATTCCTTCGTTTTTGGAATGCAGCATTATACATTCTGATGGCAGGGAAAGATACATATATGACATAACATCGCGAACAAGCGTGACAGATATGTATGAACATACCAGGATGGATCACAGGTTTTTATTGAGCTTTATAGATGCAGTGGCTTCGGTTCTTGAGAATGCGGAGGAATACCTGCTACCTTGTGAACACATCATATTTGATCCCGGATATATTTATGTAGACAGGGGAACCGATATGATATCGTGGTGCTATTATCCCGGTCATTTTTCGGAGTTAAATAAGAGTATGACAACCCTGGCGGAGTATATACTTGAAAGAGCCGACCACACAAACAGGGATACTGTAAATCTGGCGTATGATTTTTACAAGCAGGTGATAAACGGAGATTATTCCCTGAGGAGACTGACGGTCCGCTCTGAAACCGAGTCCGCAGCTGCAAAGGAGGAAGAGAAGGAAAACTATCTTATAGAGGACGATTCTGATTTCTATTTACCTGACGAGGATGAAGAACCTGTTATTCCGGCTTCGGGGAAGATAATATTGGGAGTATGTATTTTTGTTCTTGTTGTTATTTCAGGTGTGATACTTGCAAGTGCACTTTACAGCAATTTGGTATTATCAATCCTGCTTGGAATGCGTGAAATGCAGGTGTTTTTGGGATTGAGCGGTGCATTGTCACTGTTTATGCCAACGATCATATTGGTAAAATGGTTTAATAAGGTAAGAGATTTCAGAAAAAAACTGGAGGACTCAAAGGCCGGTATAAGTGATATATATCATGAGATGGAATATGCGGAATATGCGGGAAACACCGGAAGGCTTGCGGCACCGGACAGAAATGAAAACCCGGACCGTATATTTATGCGGGATCAGGAACGGACAGAAGCTATTAATAAGAAAAGCGGCACGATGAAATTAAATACAGACGATCAGGATGGAGTGAATATCCATCGTGATGATACAATGAGACAGAACTGCTGTCTTCACAGACTTGTGCAGATTACCGGAGACGGTATAAATGAACTGAAGATAGGTAAATTGCCGTTTATTATCGGCAAACGAAAGAGTGTATGTGATGCTGTTCTTGCTTCGGATGCGGTGAGCCGAGTACATGCCAAGCTGTTTTTGGAAAACGGGGCTTATTATGTATCGGACCTTAACAGCACAAACGGAACATTTGTAAATGGCAGCAGGCTTAGGGCAAATGAAAAGAAGAGACTTACCGATAATGATGAAATACGTTTCGGTAAGGAGCTCTTCTACTTCAGGTGATCTTTATGATCAGTTGGTCTTTAGCATGTCTCGCAGCGCCTTCAGCTCATCCTCCGAGGGTTTGCCCGGTTTCCACTGCAGCAGTGCTTTGTCGTCCTTATATCTGGGGATGAGATGCATATGGAAATGGAATACAGTCTGTCCGGCTGCTTCTCCGTTATTTTGCAGGATATTGAAGCCGTCGCAGTTAAGCTTCTCTGTCATTTGCGTACTCAGTTTCTTTGCAAGCCTGAATGCTTTTCCGGCTGTTTCATCATCAAGCTCATAGATGTTGGCGTAATGCTCCTTGGGAAGTATGAGTGCGTGTCCCCTGGTTGCGGGATTAACATCCAGTATCACGGTGAAATCCCCGTCCTCATAGATCACATTGGTGTCAAACACTCCGTTAGCCAGCTTGCAGAAAATACAATCATCCTTCATCATATGTGTTCCTCCTGTGTAAAATTAAATATTTTGTCAAGCAATCTATAGCGTGAGAAATCGCCCTTAACCTGCATATCTCCCGATAAAAATGCACGATGGAAGCTCATCTGACCGGATACTATCCGGTTGAGGACATCATCACTTAACTTGCACAGAACCTCGGGATCGTCATGATTACCGTAATAGCAGTTAAGCTCCGAATCACTGATCTCAACGATAAGAGGTTTCTTTTTATCGGTTATCATGAACTTGTAAATACAGTTGACGGAATTGGCAGGGTTGAATTTCTGTCTGAAATCGGAAATATACAGGGCATTCTCATCAATCCCTCTGTGTTCCATTTTTCCCCTGAACAGATTGGCCAGTTCCTCTATATCCTCCCGCTGTTTTTGTACATAGCTTTCATCAGCCGCATATTTGGACAGCTGTTCCGATTCCTGGGGAGTGAGAGGTATTGCCCTGTTGGTATTGTTTATCTTATTTACAGCCTTGTTGCTTGCGGGAAGCGATTTGGTTTTCTGTGAGATCGTGCGATAGAGGTTTTCGGCCTTTTTTTCTATTATATTAAGGTAATCCTGATTAAGTTCAAAGGTAACAAGATCATCAATATATCCGCACAGACCTTCACAGGGAAGTCCGCCAAGGATTTCCCAGGCAAGGGCAATATCCGTCATTGCTTCACGTTCACCGGGAGCTGTTGACATTACTATCGGACACATATAAGTGTTTTCTATCTTTTCCTTGTTTCCGTAAAGCCAGCAGGAATCAAGGAACTGCTGCATGAATCCGCCGATGCCGAACCATTCGACCGTTGTAGCCAGTATGATACCGTCTGCATCATTGATCGATGCGGGAAGGGTGGTTATGGTATTTTTAAGCTCATAGAGGTTAAAGCGTTCGACTTTGACATTCAGTTCATCAAGTACCTCCTGCAGCTTGTTAAGTACAAACAGGGTAGGGTCATCGATTATTCCGCGACCTCCGTAATAAATGTTTATCTTCATAGGCTCATCTCCAAAAATTAAATTTTGAATTAACTATTCAGAACTCTTTATATTACAGAAAAGATGTCCTTAATTTTTACTCTTGCGGATAACCTGACATATCCTCTCAACATCTTTAATGTCCAGATCCGGATAAACAGGTAAAGTCAGAACGTTTTCACTGATGCGTTTTGCTACAGGTGTTTCATTCGGATCAAAACGTCCCTCATAGCAGGAAAAAGCATTGGTTGCAGGATAGAAATACTTACGTGCCATGATACCGTTTTCATACAACTGCTCAAATACCTGATCCCTGTCACAGCCATATTGCTCAGGATCAAATACAACGGGGTAATATGAGTAGTTGCTCTTTACACAGGAAGGGATGCGGTTAAGCTTTATACCCTTAACATCCTTAAGATTGTCATCGTAGCATTCACATATCTTCTTTCTGGCTTCAATGTTTTCATCGATATGCCTCAGATTACAGAGTCCCATGGCCGCACAGAATTCATTCATCTTGGCATTTGCACCGATGGCGCTGACCTCTTCGGGACCGTGAATACCGAAGTCCTTAAGATCATATACCTTTTCACCGATGGCATCATCACTGTAGCATACACAGCCGCCCTCGATAGTATTGAAGACCTTGGTGGCATGGAAAGAGAAACAGGAAGCATCGCCGAAGCTTCCGACACCCTTTCCCTTATATGTTTCACCGAAGGTATGTGCCGCATCGTAGATAACCCTGAGGCCGTGTTTTTTGGCAAAATCCCGTATAGCTTCCACATTGCAGATATTTCCGTATACATGGACAGGAAGTATGGCGCAGGTATCGACACTTAGTTTGGATGCGAGCAGTTTAACGTCAATGGTGTAATCTTCCGGACTGATATCACAGAATACAGGCTTAAGTCCGCTCCTTACAATAGCATGTGTTGTTGAGGCAAAGGTGTATGGAGTGGTGATTACTTCACCCTTGAGTCCCATCGCCTGAAGAGTCATCTCAATAGCCATATGTCCGTTAACAACAAGTTCGACATTATCCACCCCAAGATAGTTTCCGAGTTCTTTAGCCAGCCGGTTGTGCTTGGGTCCCATATTTGTAAGCCAATGGGTATCCCACAGAGACTGTATTTCATTGATATATTCCTCCATTGGCGGCATGGAGGAACGGGTTACCATTATCTTTTTACTCATCATATATCCTTTATACTACTGTATTTCTGACTTTGATGATAGTATAATACCACTGTAACCACAAAAGCCGCAACTAAATCTCACAATTAAGAAAGGTGACGGGTCACTCCAAAGTCTGATCCAAACCTCTTCATCTTGACAAAAGCCGAAATCCTCTATAAAATATGATTTCAGAATGCAGGATTAGTCTATCGGTAGGGCGCCAGCTTCCCAAGCTGGATAGGCGGGTTCGACTCCCGTATCCTGCTTAAGGATCTAGGGCAACTTAGGTCCTTTTTTACTTTGGCATACTCATACAGACAATAAAAGAAAATACGGGGATAAACATGAATTCGGAAACAGTTCTTACCTTTACCGGTGACATCGGGTTTGACAAATACATGAAGGACAGATGGAAGGATGAGAATCTTCTTTCAGAGGATATACTATCGTTTATCAGTGACAGTGATCATATAGTTGTAAATGTTGAAGGACCGCTTTATGCAGGGAAATCATCGAATGCCGGAGCAGCCGGATCGGGACTCCCCCACAGTATGGATCCTGATGTCAGTTTTTTTCTGAAAAAAATAAATGCCGATGTCTGGAATATCTGTAACAATCACATCATGGATGCCGGATACGAAGGAATATCAGACACGCTTAAACTTGCAAGGGACTGTTCCGCCATGACTCTTGGCGCAGGTATGAACATTACGGAAGCCGCTGCTCCCGTTATATTGGAAGGGGCCGGAGGCATAGGAATGATAGGTGTCGGCTATCAGCGTGCATGCAGAAAGGCAGATAACGACACACCGGGGTGTTTTTCGTGGAGTGATCTGGATATGATCCGGGAAAAAATAGAATACATCAGGCGGTTCAACAGGTGGTGTATAATTGTGGCACATGCAGGCGAGGAATTTACTGCACTCCCTTCCCCGTATACACGTGAAAGGTATCTGAAATACCTTGATATGGGGGCGGATATCGTTATCGCGCATCATCCGCATGTTGTCAACAATTACGAAACCGTAGGCAGCAAGGCGATATTTTATTCTCTCGGGAATTTCATATTTGATACGGATTATCAGAGGAGCCAGTTTGGAACGGAATACGGTATTGTGCTTAAATTACGATTTAATGAATCCGGCTTTTCCTTTGAACCAAAGCCGGTTATGGTAGACCGGGCCCGGGAGGTGATCACAGGCTGCGAGCTTCCCCCGATATTCACCGATGTGTCCGCTGCAGAATATGAAAAGCTCAAAGGTCTTGCGGCGGCTGTTCTCATTGCAAATACAAAGAGACAGTTGCGATACATGAGGCCGGATGATTTTGAAAATGCGACAGAGGAGGATTATGTACGGAATTTCTATGAGCCCCTGCGAAGCGGACGTGTTCCCGGGGAAACACTTGATATGCAGATAATATATCCTCTGGCACTTACTGCAAAAGAGGGGCAGTGGAAGACAAGCACTCTGAAAGGAGTTGTTGAATATATGCTGTCCCAGCTGTGAACGTGGAAGCCCCGAAGCGTAAGCTTAAATGTAAGGCGCACAAGGATTGCGCAGGAATATAAACTATGATAAATTGTAACTATTCAGAGCCATGCACATAAAATACAGCTCATGCTTGCATGGAGGCTGGATTTTATGTATGTGGCGAAGTAATCTCATGAGCAAACAAAGTGCGCAAGCACGACTTTGCGAATGAGATTCTGAATAGTTACGATTAATTTAATTGTAATTCATGGATTTGAGCATCTTAAGGAGTATGCTATGGGACTTGAAATAGAGAGGAAATATCTCGTTAAGGAACTTCCGCAAGGACTTGATGGCTATCCTTTTCACACGATAGAGCAGGGATATCTTAATGTATATCCCGCGATCCGTGTAAGACGTGAGGATGACATTTATTATATGACCTATAAGAGCGATAACAAAGAAGCGGATGCGGGCGATATAGGCAAGACGGAATACAATATGCCTCTTGATGCGGCTTCTTATGAGCATATGGTCAGCAAAGCGGACGGAAACATGATCCGCAAGACAAGATATCTTATTCCCCTGAATGAGAATGCATTTACACAGGAGTATTTAAAGATCAATACAGGACTTGCAGGATTGATAGAGAATGGTAATATATTGATTGAACTGGATGTTTTTAAGGCGCCTTTTGAAGGGCGTATGATCGCCGAAGTCGCGTTCCCTGATGAGGAATCGGCGCGTATTTACAGGCCTGCGGTATGGTTTGGTGAAGAGGTTACGGGTGATCACAGATACAGTAACGCATATATGTCAAAGGAGAGGGTATGAAAGCCATATCATGGAATGTTAACGGGTTGAGGGCCTGTGTGGATAAGAACTTTATGGAGGAATTTAAGAGACTTGATGCGGATATATTCTGCCTTCAGGAAACCAAGCTTCAGGAGGGACAGATCGAGCTTGATCTGCAGGGCTATCATCAGTACTGGAATTATGCCAGGAAGAAGGGATACAGCGGAACAGCCGTTTTTACCAGACAGGAACCGTTGAATGTGACCTATGGCTTAGGGATAGAGGAGCATGATCAGGAGGGCAGGGTTATTACTCTTGAATACGGGGATTACTACTTTATAACAGTGTATACACCCAATTCAAAGCAGGAGCTTGAACGCCTTGAATACAGACAGAAATGGGAGGATGATTTCAGGGCCTACCTGTGTTCGCTTAAGGAGAAGAAGAGTGTGATCTTCTGTGGTGATCTTAATGTGGCACATAAGGAGATAGACCTTAAGAATCCGAAGACCAATCATCATAATGCAGGATTTACCGATGAGGAGAGGGGTAAGATGACGGAGCTCCTTGATGCGGGCTTCATTGATACATTCAGGTATTTTTATCCTGACATGACAGATATATATTCATGGTGGTCGTACCGTTTCAGGGCACGTGAGAAGAACGCGGGATGGCGTATCGATTATTTCATTGTTTCAGAGGATTTCAGGGACAGGATAAAGGATGCGAAGATCCATACCGACATCTTCGGATCCGATCATTGCCCGGTAGAGCTTGACTGGGAATAAGCGTACATTTGACAAATGAGCGGGAGTAGGAAAATGAAAACAGGATTTGATAATGAAAAATATATCAAGATGCAGTCAGAGCATATAAGGGAGAGGATCAGCAAGTTCGGGGATAAGCTGTATCTTGAGTTCGGAGGGAAGCTTTTTGATGATTATCATGCTTCGCGTGTACTGCCGGGTTTTGAGCCTGACAGTAAGCTCCGCATGCTGATGAAGCTGTCGGACAGGGCAGAGATAGTTATAGTTATTAATTCGGGTGATATTGAGAAAAACAAGGTCAGGGGAGATCTCGGAATTACATATGATGAGGATGTAGTAAGGCTTATCAAGGAATTCGAAGGCAGGGGTCTGTACGTGGGAAGCGTTGTGCTCACACAGTTCGAAGGACAGATGGGCGCGGTTTCCTTTAAGAAGAGGATGGAGAAGAAGGGTTACAAGGTTTACAGGCATTACAAGATAGACGGTTACCCCTCAAATGTGGCACTGATAGCATCCGATGACGGCTTTGGCAAAAATGAATACATAAAGACAAGCCGTCCTCTTGTGGTGGTTACGGCACCGGGACCCGGCAGCGGTAAGATGGCAACCTGTCTGTCACAGCTCTATCATGAGAATAAGAGAGGAATAAAGGCGGGATACGCCAAGTATGAGACCTTCCCGATCTGGAACATACCGCTTAAGCATCCGGTTAATCTTGCTTACGAAGCGGCAACGGCAGATCTTAATGATGTAAATATGATAGATCCGTTTCATCTTGAGGCATATGGTGAAACAACAGTCAATTACAACAGGGATATTGAGATATTCCCGGTGCTGAATGCGATCTTTGAGGGAATATACGGAAACAATCCGTACAAGTCACCCACGGATATGGGTGTCAATATGGCAGGCAACTGTATAATAGATGATGATGTCTGTTCCGAGGCGTCACGCATGGAAATAATCAGACGTTATTACACCACGGTCAATGCGGTTGTAAATGAAAAGGCTTCCGAAAATGAAGTCCTTAAGATAGAACTGATAATGAAGCAGGCTAAGATAACCACCGATGACCGTAAGGTGACGGTTGCCGCAAACAAGCGCGCAGAGGATCTCTCAGTTCCCTGTGCCGCGATCGAGCTTAACGACGGCAGGATCATCACTTCAAAGACTTCCGATCTTCTCGGAGCTTCGGCAGCTCTGCTTCTTAACGCGCTTAAGGAGCTTGCGGGGATAGATCATGATATGCACGTTATTTCAAGGGAGGCGATCGAGCCTATCCAGACGCTGAAGACAGAATACCTTGGAGGTCACAATCCGAGGCTTCATACGGATGAAATACTTATCGCACTCGCCATGTCAGCCGTTAATGACTCCAATGCCAGGGCAGCAATGGATCAGATCCCCAATCTCAAGGGATGTCAGGTACATACCTCGGTGATGCTGTCCGCGGTAGATATAAACACATTCAAGAGGCTTGGAGTAGACCTTACCAGTGAGCCCGTGACCAAACCAAAGGGTCAGGACGTGTTATAAAAGAAATTTAATAACGACAAAAGGAGAAACAGACAGATGGATAAACCGGTATTGGTTATAATGGCAGCGGGAATGGGATCGAGGTACGGCGGACTCAAACAGATAGATCCGGTGGATGAACAGGGAAACAAAATAATCGATTTCTCAATATATGATGCGGTAAGAGCCGGCTTTTCAAAGGTTATATTTATTATAAAAAAAGAAAATGAACAGGATTTCAGATCATGTATAGGTGATGTGGTCAAGGGTCATATAGATGTGGAATATGCCTTTCAGGAGCTTTCGGACATACCGGAGGGTATGACGGTTCCGGAGGGTCGGGTAAAGCCATGGGGAACAGCTCATGCCGTACTCAGTGCGCGCAGGCTGATAAACGGACCGTTTGCGGTGATCAATGCGGACGATTTCTACGGAAGGGAAGCATTTAAAATAATCTATGATTATTTGGTAAAGCTGCAGACGGAGGAAGAAAAAGGAACGGATATTAAACTCGGAGCGGTGATGGTAGGTTATGAGCTTAAGAATACCCTCACTGAGAACGGATATGTTTCAAGAGGGGTGTGCTCTACCGATAAGGACGGTTATCTTACCGATATAGTTGAGAGGACTCATATAGAGAAGAAGGGTAACGGTGCCGCATATACCGAGGATGAAGGACAGACTTATGTTGATATTGCGGATGACAGTATTGTTTCCATGAATATGTGGGGATTTACGCAGGGATTTGTTGATGAAGCTGTTAAGAGCTTCGAAATGTTCTTCAAAAACACTGTTCCGCTTAATCCGCTTAAGGCGGAATGTTATCTTCCGGGAGTGGTGGATGAGCTGCTTAAGGCGGACAGGGCTGCTGTTAAGGTGTTAAAGTCAGCAGACAGGTGGTTCGGGGTAACCTATAAGGAGGACAAGCCGTTTGTGGTAGAGTCGATAAAGGCGCTTAAGGAAAAGGGTGAGTATCCGAAAGAACTGTGGCAGTGAGCCTGTTTTGCGGAAATAATATCATATATTATGAACAGAAATTATGAGCAGTGCTTAGTGAAAGCACTGCTCATAATAATATGTGCTGATGAAATTGTACATTTCAAGAAGAACATCATAATAATCATCGGAGGTGAGCTCATGTGTACCGTCGCGCATGGCTTCATACATATAGCGGTTAACATCTATCTTATAATGGGAATAATCCCTGTAGTTGGATAGATCGGTTATGATCGATTCGTCGTTCTGGAAATAGAACAGCTTTACATTGTCACATTCAAGAAGTTTGGCGTATTCCCGTTCAAGGACACAGATGGTCGCGGTGGAAAAGCCTCTCATAACAACATCATCCCAATACAGTATGCTGTAAGGCGGTGCATAAATATAAAAAGTGACATCGGGGTGTGACTTTATCTGTTCAAGAAGAGGTTCCGTGACCTCGTCTCCGGTCGTAAAGAAGAAATCATAAGGAAACTCCTCCAGTCTTGTGATCTGGCGGGTCTGCATATATGCAAGACGTGCCGCATATTTGGAATACTCATAGTCATCACTCCACAGATACGCATTTTCCTCATTGAAGCCTTCCCTGACATTTGTTACCAGAAATCTGGGGATATACTCAAAAAAGACTGATTTGTTAAACAGATAATTCAGATCGCTGAAGCCTATCCCGGAAACGTAGTAATCCTCGATTGTCTGAGGGTAAGCCGATGTAAGGTCGGTATACAGATAGTTGTCAAGACAGAAGACAACATTCCTGGTTCCCCGGTGTGAAAGGACTTCATCAAGGATAATGCGATAGTCACCGTAATGAGCTCCCTGCAGGGGTATCTTGACACATTTATTCCCAAACACTCCGTCTTCAAACCATGTGTTCTTAAAGTTCTCACTCAT
>JAEEHY010000031.1 GCA_016281085.1 Lachnospiraceae bacterium | reverse complement strand
TATTGGTTAATTTTTTGGTTAATTTTCAGGGTGAGGATGCCCGAACCTCCCTTCTTTACTGGATTTGAGGCGCCTCAAAGTGTCGGTTCGAATCCTGTTACCCCGACTTTTCCAAGATTGTAGCATTCAAGCCGCTTAACCGTCAAGACCGCATGGTTAAGCGGTTTTCTTTTGTGTCATTTACTATGCGTAGATATAGAAATAGTGGACATGAACGCCTTTCTCCAAGTGGGGAGAAATCTTCGGATCAGTAACACTGGCCAATGCGGTTCTTGACCGCTTGCTGCATCATTCAGAAGTAATCTCTATCAAGGGACCGTCATACCGTCTTAAGGATAAGCGGGCCTTTAAATCTTGTTAAGAAAGCTATTTACGGAAACAGAGTAGTCTGTAACATTCAGCAACGCATGGCAGGCTTTGCTGAACAGATCCGCAAAAGCCTCTGCCGTACTTCTCTCGTAGACGCCTGCATCGTAATCAACCAAAACTCCGAAACTGTCGCGGCTGTCAATTATCTCCAGATCCATTTTATTGTTACATGCCATGTTTTTTGACGGCAGTTCGGATATCTCCATCACTATCTCGTCACTGTCCCCATAATCATATATATCTCCCTGGAAAATAAGACAGAGCAGATTCTCTCCTGAATAAGATCCTGTTTCTTCCCAGTATGATATATTGCCGTGTGCAATCGCGTCCTTTATCTGATCAACCACTTCCTTCAGGAATTCTTCCACGGACAAACCTTCTTCAAGAGCAAAAGTCACGGGCAGATCTTTTATGAAACATCCGACCGAATTCATTCTTCTTATATCGGATCTTCCGTTCCATGTCCATTTGAATGCCACATTCCCGTTATCACGATTAAAAGCAAGTGCAAGTGTAGCCGCGGCAATATAGAAACCATTCTTTCCAAGCCCGTACGTATCACTGATCTTCTTTACTTCATCTCTATCAAACGGAAAGTCCAGTACAAACTTGTCATCCACATTTTCCCGGTCGTTATGATCGGGAACCGGAAGTGTAACGCATCCTGTCCTGTCATAGCGTCTTTTGAAATAGTCGATTTCATTCCTGAACGCATCCGAGTCCCTGAAACTGTTTTCTTCAACACGGATGGATATATATTCATCCCCTGCAGCAGGTTCATTTCTGTATATTTTTCTGATGTCCTCAAAAAGCTTATGAAATGATCTTCCGTCGCATACCGCATGACAGATATCAAGCAGGCATTCCTTTGACTCCGGCGTTTCTATAAGCCTGCAGCGAAACATAGGGGTGTTGTCAAAGCCAAACGGCTTTACAAAATCACTCGCCGCCTGCTCAAGTTCACCTGCACTCATCTTTTCCGGAATAATCTTCGGACGGATGTCCTTATCAAACCTCTGTAGGAAGCCTTCTTCTGTCTCTTCTATCGTACTGTAAAGCGATGGATGCAAAAGGATTACTCTCTCTATAGCATCCGCCATCCTGTCAAGATCGACCGAGGGATCAAAGCAAAATCTTATAGGAAGGTTTAATACAGAAGACCCGGGATTCCTCTTCTGGACACGGAGCAGATAATCCTGAGTGGCATTAACACGTACAAAGGGAACTTCTGTATCGGACAGAGCTTCACCTTTAATATCTGCCGCTTTAATAAGTTCCTCTATCCTCTTTGCACATCTTCCTTCAAATATATACTGGACACATAAACCCCTAATGCAGCATTTCATGACCACCATCATGGCCGTGACCGAATCCCCGCCAAGCTCAAAAAAGTCATCATTTATACCGACTTTCCTGTTGCATTCAAGAACTGTTTCGAATGCTTCACATATGATTCTTTGTATATAAGTCCCGGGCTCCTCGTATGTATCTGTTACATCATCCGAATCCGGTTTGGGAAGTCTCAGTTTATCAATCTTACCGTTTGGATTAAGAGGTATATCCGAAATCTTTATAAAGCGTTGAGGTATCATGTAGCCCGGAAGATATGACTTAAGTATTTTGGACGCGTTTCCCGGCGAAAACTCACACTCAGCCTTATAGTACGCGCAGAGAAAAGGTGTACCGTTCCCTCCATCTAATGTCTTTACGGCACAAAATTCTATGTTAAGAGCCTTCTTAACGGCACTCTCCACTTCAGCCAATTCCACACGGTTTCCGTTTATCTTGACCATTTCATCGGTACGCCCCAGAATGGTATATCTGCCCTCTTTATCCAATGAAGCGTAATCCGAAGTCCTGAAAAACCGCCTACCATTGATCATTACAAATGTTTTTTCATTCTCTTTTGGAAGGTTATGGTATCCGCGAAAGAACGGAAGGTATATGCACAGTTCTCCCTCATCTGACTTTCTTCCGCTTTCATCAAGAAGCACGATTTCACTGCCCTTCGTCGGATATCCTATAGGAGTATTGCTGTATGTTCTGTCAAGCTTAAAATGGCATGTCGGATATCCGAACTCACTCGGACCGTAAATATTTACGACATCAAATCCACTGCTCTCAATACCGGATACGATCTCTCCGCCGGTGTATCCGACACGCATTGATCCTATGTCAAGCTGCTGTAATACCTTTAAAAAGGTCGGTGTCATAAATGTCGAGTCAATCTTATGTTTGTTAAAATATGACCCAAGCCTTACAGGATCCCGGGTCATCTCCCATGAAACGACATGAAGAGTACATCCGAACCTAAGGGCTCCCATCGTCATATATACCCCGCCGACGAAGGATTCCGGTATGACATGGGCAAAACTTAGCAGCTCTTCTCTTTTCCCGTCTCCTTCAGGATAAACATATTCATACAGGAAGCCTTTACCCAGTCCTTCCCACATACTTTCATATACACCGTATTCCTGTGCAACACCCTTGGGCGTACCACTGCTTCCGGAGGTATAGATATAAAAGGCAAGGTCGTGAGGATCAGCCTCCCTAAAATCCTTACACTCCGGAAGCTCCATAGCCTCTTCCCATTCCCTGCCACTCATTACCAGAATACACCTGCAGTCGTTGATCACGTAGTCTATGCGTTCCTTCCCCATCAGGTCTTCAAGCGCGACCCATGCTGCTCCGGCCATGATGATGCCTATGCGGGTGGCGATATATTCCATTCCCTTCGGATAATATATCCCGACTGTATCCTCTTTGCCGATCCCTTTACTTTGAAGATACCTATTGACTCTCATTGCACAGCCAAAGAGCTCCCTGTATGATGTAGAGCGTCCTCCGTCCCGATCCACCACTGCGATGCGGTCCGGATACTCCATGGCCGTTCTTTTCAGTTTTTCAATAAATTTCACGATTATCTGTAATCTCCATATTGTATCAATCTATCTCAAATGCATTCCGGTTAAAACTAAGTGACGTTAAATTTACTCTGTTACGGGTAAGCTTTTCGTTAAGGCTCGATACAACAAACGATCTGAAAGATCCTATCTGACGGTCAGGATCCGTAAGATCATAGTATATGCCATTATCCTTGGTTATGATGTGTACCCTGTCTCCCGCTTCAACGATACACTCAGCAAGAACTGTCTTTTCCGGGTTAAGATCATACACAAGCATAAACAGTTCCTCGAAAAGCATCATGACCCTATTTACGGTAATGTTACTTCGCCCATTATCCTTAAGTGTCTCGCCTATCTGATCCCTTGTCGCAGTGATCAGTTCAGGTCGGACCTCAAACTCATACATCCAGATGTGGCGCTCTTTCTCAATGGGTGGGATGAACAGGACATAACTGTCTTTATCATATCTTAGACAGATATAAAGATATGACAGGAGATAACCCAGTGCCGGAGCGATCATCAGTCCGGTAAACATTCCATATGTGCCCCAAAGCCTCCCCCCTATAACAGCAAGCGGGACCGCACTGACCAGATCTCTTAATGCGCATATCAGAATGCCCAACGGAATCTTGTCTATAAGAACATAGTAGGAGGAGTCAAGATACATTCTGCTTGCAAAGATAAGCGTAAGAGACATCATTCGCAATCCCCATACTGCGATCTGTGTCTTTTGCGGATCCTCTATCCCAAGAAAACGGACAATATAAGGAGCACCTGCAATTATAGCGACCGTGACGAGGATACTCTCGATCACAGCTGTCTTCCTTGCCAGTTTCCATACCTCACTTACTCCCTGATATGTTCTCTCTCCAAGATATACGCTTATTATCGGAGCGACTGAATCACCTACTCCGTCAAACAAAAACTGCGCTTCTTTAATGAAAGCGATAACAGAAACCAGTATCAGCATATCACTGCCAAAAGTCCCTGCAACGAACCGGTTCAGAACCGCTGAAAGCATCATCAGGAATAAATATATGCTGGAATTCACAATACTGTATCTGATAATATTTCTGAGCTTAGCAGCTGAAAAGCAGAGATTGAGATGAAGTGAATTTCCCTTCTTTGTAAGGTGAAGAAATGATACAGCTATCGATGCTACAAGACTCAAGAATGAAGCTAAACCAAGACCACCGGCACCCATCACCCCGGCAAGCAGGATTGAAAGAATAATGTTACCAACAGCTGCCAGCAAATTTGCCAACGTGCTCAGGAACTCATCTCCGTCAGCAAAAACCATGCCGGAAAGAAGTGCTTCAAACGGTGCGATCAAAGCAACATATTTTATCCAGAACAGGTAATCCCGTGCCGACAGAAGAACTGCGCTGTCAGCCCCGAAATACTCAAGATACATATCTCCGCAAAATATCAGCAGAAGAAACAGCACAACGCCTGTAACAGTTGTTCCGAGAATTCCCACGCCAAACGTACGGTCAGCCTCTTTTTTTTCAAAAGCGCCGATTTCCTTTGAATAAAGGATAGGAACGCCTATTGAAAACAACAGCGCGAAAAAACTTGCAAGTGAGTAAATCGGGAGAACCAGATTGACACCTATAACTGCATTCTCTCCCAGTCTTATACCTGCGATCAACGCATCTGCCATAACCGTGAAAGTCAGAAAAAAAGATGTTACTATTCCACCTGCCAGCATGGAATAGAATTTTGATGAAATAAATGTCTTTTTTGAAAACATACTGCATT
>JAEEHY010000385.1 GCA_016281085.1 Lachnospiraceae bacterium | reverse complement strand
CTTGCCTGCTTCATTTTCGGTATCTTTACCGAAAACAAAACTTTTCGGTGAATAGAATTCGAAATTGTTCATACCTTAAATACCTCCTCATAATGTATGGGCAGTAAGAAGTGAACCATTCATAACAGTTTCGAAATACTTGGCATTACGCTGTTATTATCAGTCGCCTTCAAACAATGGTGTTGAAAAGTATCTCTCAGCCGTGTCTGGCAACACTGTTACTACTGTTTTGCCCTTACCGAGCTTCTTTGCCATCTTAAGAGCCGCAGCCACGTTGGTTCCCGAGCTTATGCCGCACATAAGGCCTTCCTTGCGTGCGAGATCCTTTGCGGTACGGATGGCCTCCTCATCCGTGACAATATATATATCATCATATATCTTCTGATTGAGATTGGCAGGAATTATACCGTCGCCTATTCCCATCTGAAGATGTGTTCCTATGTTTCCGCCTGCCAGTATTGCCGCATTCTCAGGTTCCACTGCCCATATTTCTATATCGGGATACTGTGCCTTGAGAGTTTCTCCGATGCCGCTTATGGTTCCGCCTGTACCTATTCCCGAACAGAAGCCGTGTATCGGTCCTGCCACCTGTTCAAGGATCTCAAGTCCGGTATGGTGCTTGTGAACCCTGGGGTTGGCGGGGTTCTCGAACTGCTGAGGGATATATACCCGTGGATCCTCTTTGGACATCCGTATCGCAGTGTTTAAGCATTCCTCCATGCAGGCTCCTATATCACCTGCGTCATGTATCAGTATCACCTCGGCTCCGTAATGGTTAACCAAAAGCCTGCGTTCCTCACTGACGCTGTCCGGCATGATTATCCTTGTCTCATAACCCATTACGGCACCGATGAGTGCAAGTCCGATTCCCTGGTTACCGCTCGTCGGCTCAACTATGATCGTATCATCATTGATAATGCCGTCCTTTATTGCCTGTTTGATCATATTGTAGGCTGTTCGTGTCTTAATGGACCCCCCTACATTCAGTCCCTCGTACTTAACGAGCACCTCCGCCGCATCCGGATCATCATTCATCCTGTTAAGCCTTATCATCGGAGTGTGTCCGATATATTCAAGTACGTTGTTGCATATCATTTATCTGTCCTCATTTCTGTATTTGGCATGAGGTGGCTCCGAAGGAGACAGAGTCCTTATGCCGGTTCATAGTTTTCATAATCTGCTTTACACTACCCTGTATTTTCACAGATCCCTCCCCAAGCTTTAACTCAAGACGGTTACGTGATTCCCAAACTTGATTATACAACAAATAAGACAGCCGTGACAAGGCTGTCTGAATGCAATGGATATGTACTTTACTTGTCGGAAACAATAATATATCATTGAATCAACTGGTAACGGTTATTACAGGAGGTGTTTATGAGACTGGGGACTTCATCACCGCTTGCCCACGGAACGCCGCAGGAGTGGGCAAAGCAACAGGTGGAACTTGGGTGTGGCGCCGTCGTATTCCCGGTTGGGAGCAGCGAGCCGGAGGATAAGATCGATGCCTATAAAAAGGCGGCGGATGACAGCGGGCTGATCATTGCCGAGGTCGGCATCTGGCGAAACGCACTGTCCGCTGATGCGGAAGAAAGGAAACGGAACACGGATTACTGCGTGGAGCAGTTACGACTGGCAGATCACATTGGTGCAAGGTGTGCGGTAAATGTTGCAGGTGCGTTCGGTCCGCGCTGGGACGGCCATTACAGGGCCAACTTCACAGCTGAAGCGTGGAAACAGACGGTGGCAATGGTAAGGGAAATAATCGACAGGGCTGAGGTGAAAAACACTTATTTCACCCTTGAACCGATGCCATGGATGATACCGACGGGGCCTAAGGAATATCTTAAGCTTATCGAGATGGTCGACAGAGACAGGTTCGCCGTACATCTTGATGCGATCAACATGATCAACTCGGCCGAGCGCTACTTTAACACGGAGGAATTCCTGGATGAATGCTTTGAACTGTTCGGCGACAGGATAAAGAGCTGTCACATAAAGGACGTGCATCTTAAGGAGGAATATACCTTTAGGCTGGAGGAATGCGCCCCCGGCAAGGGTGAATTCCCGCTCAGGTATTATGCGGAGAAGATCAACGAACTTGACTCCGACATGCCGGTAATACTTGAGCATCTTAATACTGATGAGGAATATCTTAAATATCTTGATTATCTTAAGGAGGTACTGAATGGGTTATACAAGACTGTCTGATGCAAATACAATAAATGAGGAATTTCTTGATTCCATCCTGTTTGAAGAGAGGATTATTGATTCGGTGGAAGCCGATACAAAGTGTACATTTCTCGGAACCGAATTCGATATGCCGGTAATGACACCCGCGTTTTCACATCTTGGAAACTATAACGGGCGCGAGCTTACGGGACTTGAGGAGTACTCTCGTGCCGCTGCCGAACTCAACATCCTTAACTTCTGCGGAATGATGGAAAACGATATGTTTAAAAAGATCGTGAAGACGGGAGCGAAAACCGTACGTATAGTCAAGCCTTATGCCGACAACGGCAAGGTCAGGGATCAGATGCAGTTCGCCGAATCTGTCGGTGCATTCGGTATAGGTATGGATATAGATCATATCTTCGGAGAAAACGGATATGATGTCTGTGTGGGTGAAAAAATGGCAGCACAGACCATGGAAATGCTGACATCCTACATCGAGGCATCATCTCTTCCGTTCGTTGTAAAAGGCGTGTTAAGCGTTCAGGATGCAGTCAAATGCGCGGATGCGGGTGCTAAGGCGATCATAGTAAGCCATCATCACGGACGCCTTCCCTATGCGGTTCCGCCACTTATGATATTACCTGAAATAAAGGATGCGCTTAAGGACAGGGATGTTGAAATAATCGTTGACTGTGGTATCGCAAGCGGATCGGATGTATACAAGGCTCTTGCTCTTGGTGCCGATGCCGCCGCCATCGGCCGTGCCATGCTTCCCTCTCTTGAAAAAGACGGTGTGGAAGGTGTTAAGAGCTACTTTACCAAGGTCGGGAATGAGCTTAAATATGTAATGGGATTTACGGGCTTTTCCAAGGTGTCGGATATAGATGATTCGGTACTGTGGACGCGCTGAGTATTCAATGCATAAAAGAGTCGGAGGATTTATTTCCCCCGACTCACTGTTTATTTGCATGGAACCGATCCATGTATCAGATCACAAATGAAAAGATCGTCACAGGATTCTGCGCTTTGAGCAGGTGGTGGCTGCCTGCCGTTTCCACGTTACTTACTGATATCTGGACAATGTTAACATCCGCAGCCCGATACTTATCCGTTATGCGCCGTAACTCTTCTGTTGTTTCAAGACTGACGGCGTTTGCTACATAACGGATACCGGATTTCAGATCAGACAGATAACCGATGATCTCATCAAGCCGTCCCGAGCTTCCGCCTATAAATACACAGTCGGGAGCTTCAATATCCTTAAGTGATTCCGGTGCCTCACCCTGTATGAGCTGCACATTGGGAGTGAAACAGCTGTTTATGTTGCGTTCTATAAGTCCTGCCGCTTCTTCTTTACGTTCAAAAGTATATACCCGGATCGACGGATCCTGTGCCGCTATTTCAATCGCTACGGATCCTGATCCGCCGCCTATATCATAGACCACATCACCATGTTTAAGTCCGAGTCTCAATATGCTCTCATGCCTTATGCATTCCTTGGTCATGGGAACCTTATCACGGATAAAATCATCATCATTAAATGCCCGGTAGACCGGACTTCTTTCGCATCCCTCATTGAGGATCAGAGCCGTTATAATGCCGTTTCTGTTATAATCTCCTGCCTCATCCGGTTTCAGAATATCTATCGTCTCATCAGCATAAGAAAGGTTGCTTCCCGCGTAAATGACACAGTCGATATCAAATACATCAAACCATTCGCCTATGATCTTAATGTCATTGCTGCCTGACAAAAGCAGGAAGGTCTTGCGGTTGTATCGTACGGTTTCAAGAAGTTTATGTATGCTCTCTTCCACATGCCTTCCATGGAGGCTTAACAGTGCTGCATCATCATAGGTTTCACCAAGCTTTGATGCCAGATATGAAACGGAGGAAATTCCCGGAAGTATCCTTATCTGTGCATT
>JAEEHY010000384.1 GCA_016281085.1 Lachnospiraceae bacterium | reverse complement strand
TATGATATGCATTAGATTAGCCATCTGCAATGCAGGTGTAGTATAGCATGATCATAACAGAATGGAAGAGAGTTTCGTGATTTTCGTAAATATGGCATTATTAACAAAGTTTTGGGCATTTGCGGCATGTGAAAATGCGTGATTTTTGTGCAGGTTGCTATTTATGATTTTAAGTATTGTCATCAATAATGAGATGGTTAAGAAAGAAACTGGCAGAATAAGCTGTTTGATGACGTAAGAAAGGATGTATGCAGATTTACCAGATGGATGATGATTCTTGTAACACCCGGACAGCATTCCTATAACACGCGGACAAGATTCTTGTAACTCTCGGACAAGATTCTCGAGTTATCCGGACAGAAATCCTGAGTTATTCGGACAAGATTCCTGAATTATCCGGACAAGGCTGGCATCTTATAACAATTCTTCCTAAGATATGTTTACCACATTCTTAGGAGGAAACATTATGAGGTGCTTAGAATTTATGAAGATCGTAGAAATCCTTCGTCTCAAAGAGATGAATCTTTTCACTTACCGGAAAATTGCCGAAAGTGTTGATTGCTCAAAAACAACGGTTGGCGATATCCTGTCAAGGTGCAAAGAATGCGGTTTGACTTATGATACCGCACGTACAATGACTCAGGATCAGATAAATGAGCTCGTTTATCCGGAGTCATTTGGACCCAAGCAGGTCAAAGAAGAACCTGATTGGGAACAGATCCATGCGAGACTTAAATCGAGTAACAAGATCAATCTCCAGTATATCTGGGAGAATGATTACAGACCATTACATCCGGATGGATACAGTTACAGCCGCTTTTGCGCCAAGTATTCAGTGTGGAAGAAGAAAAGTGGGCATAACGTTACTCTTCCACAAGAAAGAGAGCCGGGAAAAGAACTCTTTATCGACTGGATGGGCGATACACTCCCTTGCGTCACCGATTATGAAACCGGCGAAATACATGAAGCCCATTTCTTTGTAACGACGCTCGGAGATGGATCATATCCGTTTGTCGAAGCATTCCCTGATGAAACACAGCTTAACTGGAATCAGGGACATATAGATGCATTAGAGTGGTACGGTGGTGTACCTCGTGTGTTTGTTCCGGACAACTGCAAAACCGCAGTTATTCATACTAACCTTTATAATCCGGAACTGAACCATGCATACCGTGAACTTGCCAGGCATTATGAAGTAGCTATCATTCCGGCCCGCATTGTCAAGCCAAGAGACAAAGCATCGGTCGAGTCAAGTATTGGCTGGCTCGAAACATGGCTTTTAGAGTGGCTGAAGGGAAAAGTATATTTCAGCTTCGAAGCTCTTAACCATGACATTCGTGATCGCGTACACGAATTAGCCAAGCGTGATTTTAAGCATCGCGATGGCAGCCGCGAAAGTGTTTATCTGGCACTGGATAAACCCAACCTGCGTCCTCTTCCTAAGGATCCATTTGAGTCCTTCATTACAAAGCCTGTAAAGAAGGTACCTAACAATTATCATATAGAATACGATAAGTTCTACTACTCGGTGCCGTATCAGTATTACGATCAGCCTGCTGTACTGCACGCTTTTGCGAAGAAGATTGAGATTTTCACAAAAGAAGGCGAGAGGATCGCGATACATCAGAGGCACTTCAGTGGCAAGAGGTATGTTACCAAGACTGAGCATATGCCTGCGAACCATAGGGCTGTGGCTGAATTCCGCTCTTATGACGGTAACTACTATCGATATAAGGCTAAGACTATCGGATTTTATGCCGGAATCTTTGTTGACACGCTTCTCGAAAAGGTGGATTTTGAGGAGCAGGCATATA
This sequence comes from Lachnospiraceae bacterium, assembly GCA_016281085.1. Lineage (GTDB taxonomy): Bacteria > Bacillota > Clostridia > Lachnospirales > Lachnospiraceae > UBA2868. The sequence continues at coordinate 1,264 of JAEEHY010000384.1, read as the reverse complement.
AATCCTGCATGGCTGTAATAAACTTTTCGAGAACCTACGGTAACACCAGAGTCGAAAGGGCTTGCGAGAAAGCAATAGACCTTAACTCTGTTACATATACAACGCTGAAGAACATCCTGAACAATCGCCAGGAATCTCAGCCTGCAACTAACAATCCCGATGCGGATACTCCAACTCCATACCATGAAAATCTCCGCGTCGGAGAATGGGAATGAAAAGGAGGAACCCATCGTGAACTATCAAACAAATGAGCAGCTCGCTGAAATGAGACTTCATGCCATGAAGCTTGAATATCAGCGGCAACAGGAGTTACCTGCGATCAGAGACCTTGACTTCGATGAAAGATTCTCCATGATCGTAAATGAGCAGTACACTGCGAAGAACAATGCAAAAGTACAGCGACTTATACGCGCTGCCGGTTTGCGTGAACCGAATGCATATCTTGCAAATGTTGATTATGATCCAGCCCGTAAGCTCAAAAAGTCAGATATAGCAAGGCTGTCGAGCTGCGAATGGATTAGCAACGGCTCAAACCTCATCATAACAGGTGCTACCGGTGTGGGAAAGACATACCTGCTTTCCGCATTTGGCAGGGCTGCATGTATGAAGGGGATATCCGTTAAAAGCTTTCGTGTGCCCCGCTTACTTACGAGCCTTGCAATAGGCCGTGGTGATGGATCGTACAATAAGCTTATGTCGGATATGATAAAGCCGGGCCTGCTCATCCTTGACGATTTTGGTCTGAAACAGCTTGACCTTTCCATGACCCAGGATATGCTTGAGGTCGTTGAAGAGCGTCATCATGCAGGAAGATCGATCGCTATCTCGGCTCAGCTTCCCGTAAAGGAATGGCCTTCGGTTTTCAAGGATCGTACTGTTACAGATGCAATACTTGACCGTTTGGTCAGGAATGCATACCGTATTGATCTTAAGGGACCTTCAAGGCGCCCTATGGTCGAACACCAGCCTCCGGCTGATGACAGCGAAGCTGTATTATGATACATTAAAACTTAAGATGTCAGCTTGTCCCTCTGGGACAGTGTTCTTTGTCCGGATAATCTAAGAACGCTGTCCGAATATTTCGGGAACGTTGTCCGCGAGACTCAAGAACGTTGTCCCAGATTGGCAAGAATCATCACGCAGCGTATTACTCTTAAACAGTCCGTTCAGAAAGCTTAAGAATTCTTCAAACAATTTTCCGGATACCTGTTCACGTACAAGTACATCATATTCGTCTATCAGTACAATGAAGGTATCCTTCGTA
>JAEEHY010000030.1 GCA_016281085.1 Lachnospiraceae bacterium | reverse complement strand
GAGGCTGCAATGCTTGACGGAGCCAATAAGTTCCAACAGTTCAGATACATAATAATGCCGAGTATCAAGACTATATTTGTCCTGAACGTCATTCTTTCAATATCGGGTTCGCTGAGTGCGTTTGAACCTCCTTATGTAATTACGGACGGCGCGAACGGAACCGGAACCTATTTTGTGGTAATGCATGAGATAGCCCATACCCAGCAGAAGGTTGGACTTGCCTCGGCCATGGCAGTTGTACTTCTCTTGATAATTTTTGCGGTAACTATACTGCAGAAGCTGTTCTTTAAGTATGTTTTCAAGGATGGAACCGAATAAAGGAAGGAGGATCGGAAATGAGTATTTCAGAAAAAATCGGTAAATATGTATTGATATTTTTTAAATATTTTTCACTTGTGTTCTTCTCCTTTGTCGCACTGCTTCCCGTTGTATCATGTGTGATCACGGCTTTTAAGACAGATGAAGAATATCAGAATACGAACGTAATGGTACTCCCGAAGAGCTGGCTTAACTTTGAAAACTTCGCGAATGCTTTTGAAAAAGCAGGTATGGGACGAGCCTTCATTAACTCGACGATAATCCTTATATGCGTGCTGGTGTTTTCAACACTTATAGGAACCCAGCTTGCATATGTGCTTAACAGATTTAAGTTTCCCGGGAACAAGCTTATAAGAAATATGTTTCTCTTTGCGTCGATGCTTCCGGGTGTCGCAATGCAGATCCCGGTCTATGAGATCATGTACAAGCTTGGCTTCATAAATCTGCTTCCGGGTTATATCACTGTAATGTGCGGGACGGATGTAATAGCGATATACATATATATCCAGTTCTTTGAAAACATTGATATTGCTCTTGATGAATCGGCAATAGTGGACGGGGCTTCATACTTTACGATCTTCTACAGGATACTTCTTCCACTGCTTAAGCCTGCGATAGTTACATCCTGTATCCTGAAAGGCGTCGGAACCTATAATGAATATTACATGGCCAATATGTACCTTCAGGATAAGACAAGGCTCGCCACGGTTGCAACGTCACTGTATACCTTCGTGGGACCGCTCGGCAGCAAATACAATCTTATCTGCGCAGGTGTTATCATCTCGCTGCTGCCAGCTCTTATAGTATTCATCACATGCCAGAAGCAGATATATTCCGGCCTTACATCAGGAGCAGTCAAAGGATAAAGGGAACCAGGGGACGGTTCTGTGGTTCCCGAGGAAGAAAAGGGGAAGACCAGGGGACGGTTCTACTGTCTTAATACGAAAAAGAGGTGACTTTAATGAAAATATTATGTGTGGGTGAGATGCTTATCGACTTCACACCTGTAAATGGAATGAATAATACATATACTGCCAATCCCGGCGGGGCACCTGCCAATGTTGCGGTCAGTGCAGCAAGGAACGGTATAGAGGCAGGGTTCCTCGGAAAGATAGGAAATGATGATTTCGGAAAACTGCTGGTCAATACTTTAAAGAAGGATGACGTTAAGCTGCTTGTTCCCGGGCTTACCGATGAGGCGACCACAACGATGGCTTTTGTAACTCTCGATGAAACGGGAGACAGGTCATTTACATTTGCAAGGAAGCCCGGAGCCGACCTTCTTCTCAATGAAGAGGATGTAGATAAGGTTGATTTCTCGGAATGGGATATCGTACATGCGGGTTCGGTGAGCCAGTCCGGAACACCGTCGAGAGATGCGGTGCTGAAGGCACTTAGAAAGGCAAAGGAAGCCGGGAAGCTGGTAAGCTTTGATATTAATTACAGAGATAAGATATGGAGCGCTGATGACTGCAGACGTGAGTCCGAAAAAATATATCCGCTTACGGATCTTATGAAGATATCGGATGAGGAGCTTGATTTCGTAGGCGGCGAAGAGAATATCCCTGTATTTATGAAAAATAACGGGATAACGGTACTGGCACTGACGCTCGGAGGTGAAGGAGCCAGGATTTATTACAATGATACAGGCAGTAAGGAGAGTGTTGTATCGACAGATATTTCGGCCATGAGTGCCAAGGTGGTTGATACGACAGGTGCCGGAGATGCATATTGGGGAGGCTTCCTTTCAAGCCTTCTGAACCAGGGAGTAAGAAGCGTTTCGGATATAACACCTGAGAAGCTTTCGATGGCAGGACGATACGGAGCAGTGGCAGGCGGGTTGTGTATTCAGAAACCCGGAGGAATACCGGCATTGCCGTATAAAGAAGATATTGAGAAAATAACCGGAGAAAAATAACCGGAGAACCGTCCCCCGGGACTCCGGTATTGGAGACTGAAGAGATGAAAAGAATAGATAAAAACCAGACATGGAAGATGAAAATATTATCCGCAGAGAATGATTATATTCCTGCGAAAGTACCGGGGTCGGTATATAATGACCTGCTTGAAGCGGGTATGATGGAAGACCCTTATTACAGAGACAATGAGGATGCTGCCCTTGAGCTTATGAAGAAGGATTTCGTTTATGAGGGAAGCTTCACCTTTGATAATAAAGAAGCAGAAGAGGCAGATGAGGTACTCCTTCGCTTTAACGGACTTGATACGATCGCAGATATAGAGCTTAACGGGAGCGCTTTGGGCCATGCAGATAATATGCACAGGGTATGGGAATATTCCGTTAAGGAAATGCTGAAGCCAGATATGAACAGCATCAGGATAGTATTTCATTCACCTGTAAAATATATCGGAGAGCAGTATGAGAAGGATCCGGCGATCCTTGGCACGGAGGATGCAATGAGAGGCTTCCCCAAGATACGTAAGGGACATTATATGTTCGGATGGGACTGGGGTCCGAGGCTTCCCGATGCAGGCATTTGGAAGGATGTTGAACTGCTGGCGGTAAAGAAGGCAAGATTCACCGGCGTATATTTAAGACAGGATTTCAATGAGAATCTGTCGAGCGTAAGCTTAAGCGTTGAACCGTCGGTGTGCCCTGCAGGATATGATGAGGAAATTAAGCTTTTCGGCAACAAGACATTAAAGGCAAGGAAGAACAGCAGTGTATACGACTGCGTAGAAGAACTTCATGTTCTTGTTACGGTAACGGATCCTGATGGAAATAAACTGTACGATAGAACGGACATTACAACGGACATTGCAAAGAATGATTCCGGAAAAACAGGCGCACGGTCACTGATCATCGATGCTCCCAGGCTCTGGTGGCCGAACGGCCTTGGGGAGCAGCCTCTGTATACAATCACCGTAGAACTTGCGGATAACGAAGGAAATGTATGTGATGACTGGAGCAGACGGATCGGCCTTCGCAAGATGGAAATGAGTACCGCTAAGGATGAGTACGGATCTGAATTCGCTCACGTTGTTAATAATGTGAAGTTCTTTGCGATGGGCGCGGATTACATCCCTGAGGACAATATCCTTTCAAGAACAAGCCGTGAGCGCACATATGATCTTATCAGGCAGTGTGTTGCTGCCAATTTCAACTGCATAAGAGTATGGGGCGGCGGTCTGTATCCTTCGGATGATTTCTATGATGCCTGTGATGAAATGGGACTTGTGGTATGGGAGGATTTCATGTTCGCCTGTGCCAATTACAGGCTGACCCATGACTTTGAAGAAAGCATTCTTGCAGAGCTTCGCGATAATATCAGAAGACTCCGTCATCATGCAAGCCTTGGTCTGTGGTGCGGAAATAACGAGATGGAAATGTTCGTTCTGAAGGGAGAGTGGGGAGCAAAGAATGAGATAAAGAGTGATTATGTAAAGATATATGAGTATCTTTTCCCCAGGCTTCTTGAGGAAGAGGATCCCGACAGGTTCTACTGGCCGGCATCTCCCTCGTGCGGAGGCGGCTTCGATGAGCCTGATTCTCCGGACAGAGGTGATGTACATTACTGGGATGTATGGCACGGGAATAAACCGTTTACCGAATACAGAAAATTCTATTTCAGATATCTTTCGGAATTCGGATTCCAGTCATTCCCGTCGATAAAGACTGTTGAAAGCTTCACCGAGCCTGAGGACAGGAATGTGTTCTCGTATGTTATGGAGAAGCATCAGAGAAATGCGTCTGCCAACGGTAAGATCATGAATTATATGGAGCAGACCTTCCTGTATCCGAATGATCTGGACACTCTTATTTATGCTTCACAGCTCCTCCAGGCTGAGGCGATAAAGTATGGGGTGGAACATTTCAGACGCAACCGCGGAAGATGTATGGGTACTGTTTACTGGCAGTTAAATGACTGTTGGCCGGTTGCTTCATGGTCATCCATTGATTACTACGGAAGATGGAAGGCACTGCATTACTATGCAAGGAGGTTTTTCGCACCGTTCATGGTGTCATGCGAGGAGGAGGGACTTCTCTCGCAGACCATGAATACAAACGCCGAGCCCTTTGATGTAAAGAAGTCGATAAGACTGAGCGTTGCCAACGAATCCTTGACCGAAAGAAAAGGAAGAGTCTGCTGGCAGCTTCGTAAAGCCGACGGAAGTATTCTAAAGGAAGAATCTGAAGAGGTTACGGTACCTGCGCTTTCATCAATGTGGCTTGAGAAAAAGGAGCTTAAGGAAGCGGGGCTGTATGATAATTACATAAGTTATCAGCTGTATGAAAATGATGAGGTTATATCTGAGGGAACGGTCCTGTTCTGTGCACCCAAGCATTTTAAGTTCATGGATCCCGGGCTTTCCGTAAGGACAGAAGGCGATGAGATAGTGGTTTCATCAGAGCGTTACGCAAGAAGCATCGAGATAAGAAACGAAAACGATGATCTGATCCTTTCGGATAACTTCTTTGATCTTAACGGCGGTGAGAAGAGGATTAAGATATTAAAAGGAGACCCCGCTTTACTTTCCGTAAGGAGTGTTTACAGTATCAGATAAGCCTGTACTGAATAGTTACAAGAATATATATAAAAGAGGTTTGCAATGAATAATAAGTATAACATCGATACACAGGAAAACAGGGAGTTTCTTAGGAACAATGCACAGGCTCTTCTGAATTTCGGAAGAAGATTCCCGTCTCCCGGCGGCGGAAGCTATTATCTCGGGGATGACGGAACTCCATGGACCGACAGGAACAGAGAGACGTGGATCACCTGCCGTATGGCTCATGTGTACAGCATGGGATCGATGATGGGAGATGCAGGCAGCAAAGAGCTTGCAACATCGGCGATAAAGGGACTCATGGGAGAGCTTAAGGACAGTAAGAACGGCGGATGGTACGCAGGGCTTACCAGGGATAATGAGATAGTTCCGATGAAGCAGTGTTATGCCCATGCCTTTGTGATACTTGCATCGGCAAGCGGAGTGATCGCAGGAATAGAAGGTGCCGCAGAACTTTTAAGAGAAGCTCTTGCTGTGTATGATAAGTATTTCTGGGATGATAAAGCAGGACTTGCGGTTGATACCTGGAATACTGAGTTCACCGAGCTTGATGGCTACCGCGGAGTAAATGCCAACATGCACACTGTGGAAGCATTTCTTGCGGTTGCGGATACACTTGAGGACGACCGAGGTATTGAGTACAGGAAACGTGCAGGCAGGATAATCGGTCATGTAATAGAATGGGCGAAGCAGAATGATTACAGGATCCCGGAGCATTTTTCATCGGATTGGGAGCCGCAGCTTGAGTTAAACAAAGAGACACCGGATGATCCTTTTAAGCCATACGGAGCCACACCCGGGCACGGAATCGAGTGGGCTAGGCTTATAAGCCAGTGGGCAGGAGCTTCGGAGGATTTATCCGAAGAGGACAGGAAGGATTACTACGCATATGCCTGCAGGCTATATAACAGGGCAGTAGATGATGCATGGAATAAGGACGGCGCTCCGGGTATCGTTTATACCACAGATTGGAACGGGAAGCCTGTTGTACATGACAGGATGCACTGGACACTGGCAGAGGCTATCAATACATCGGCTGTGCTTTACAGGATAACCGGTAATACAAAGTATGCGGATGATTATTCCGAATTTATGGAATATCTTGATACAACGGTGCTGGATCAT